>NZ_DJDT01000105.1 GCF_002432345.1 Pedobacter sp. UBA5917 | reverse complement strand
AAGTACCATGCCCCGCGGCATAGGAGCGGAAAAAAAATTACATTCGTACTCGATAGGCTTATGTACGATAATTATTGCAAATAATAGAATATATACATGAAAACCATTAAAGCAATCATAATCTTAAGCATAATGCTGCTCATCATTTCTACTGTAGCAACTTTAAAACTTGATGCAGCCTCTGATGGATTTGACCAATATGGTTTCCCCTTTATTTTCTATGACCGTTTTTCAGGAAAATGCGATAATTGTTATCAGAACTTTGGCTTTAAACCTCTTAATTTATTTCTGAACTTATTGCTTGCTGTGATTTGTGCCTTTGTAATAATTACACTTAAACGTAAATTTGATAAAAGTGAATTAAACCACCATGATACAACAACACTTCGCCCAACACGCAACCGAAATATTAAAAAACGACGAATCTGTTATCGGTTTGGCCGTTGGCGGCTCCTGGCTCAGTAATGAAATAGATAGGTATTCAGATCTAGATCTTATTCTTGTTACCAAAGAAAAAGTATCGGCAGATCAATCAAAAATGCTCCAATATGCCAATCAGCTTGGCGAAATGATCTCTGCCTTTACCGGCGAACATGTTGGCGAACCCCGCGTGCTGATCTGCCTTTACGACAATCCATTATTACATGTTGATATCAAGTTTTTAACGCCCGATGAATTTGCCTCAAGGGTAGAAAATCCTGTTTTGTTAATCGACCGTGATAATCAGTTAAAGCTCATACTCGATCAAACCGAAGCCCAATTTCCTTATCCCGATTATCAATGGATAGAAGACCGCTTTTGGACCTGGATGCACTACACCATGTTAAAAATTGGCCGGGGTGAATACCTCGAAGCTTTCGATTTTTTTGGCTTTTTAAGGATGATAGTTTTTGGTCCGCTGCTCCACATTAAAAACAACAACCTGCCAAGGGGCGTGCGTAAAGTAGAAACCCAACTCCATACAAAAGATTTCAACTTGCTAAAAAGCACCATTGCCGATTACAACAGAGCATCGCTAATTGGCTCATTGGAAAATGCTATCGAACTCTATAAAAACCTGAGGAAAGAATTGTACGCTTATGATATTAAGCAAAACGATAAAGCAGAGGCAGCAGTAATGAAATATTTAACTACAATTAAATAATTTGTGTGAGTATAGGTTTGTCATAGAATGTTAACACCTATGTCTTCATCCTATATCGGATAGAAATACCCCGTCAGTATGTGAAATTCAAGGATTTATCCTATAATTGAAAAAATTAATGCAGCCCTATCCATAAAAATGTCCCAAGATTTAACTGTAAAAAAATTAAACCTGCTATTTATTCCCTTTTTATTGATTTCAATATCAATATGTGCGGTTTATACTTTTCTAAATTGGTTGCTCATCATCAAGTTCGAACTTTTTTCGGTTAGAGAAGATCTTGTCGAAATTATTGTACCATTGGTTCTGCCCGTTATTGTCTATTTTTTGTTTTTTAGGGCAAGAATCAGGATTTTAAACTTAAAAACCGATATCAACAGGTTACCCGTCTTTTATTTCATTATGTTATGGATAGCCTTATCCATTCCAAATATTATCATACAAGGTTTTCTGCCCAAAGCAGTAGGAAAACTTACCCACCTGCATGGTATAAACGAAATCGACAGCCATAAACCATCGAAATATTACAGCCTTAACCAATTTGCAATCGATAAAAAAAATGTCGGCATCAATGCCTTTTATGATATTAGTGGAAAGAACAATACAAACTACGACATCTACATTTACGTGGTTTTTCCAATGATAACGAGTGGGGTAAATAACGTATCCTGCAAAGCATTTTTGGGTGTTAAATATTTTAAAAGCATAAGCAACAAGCTTTCTGCAAGAGAAAAGCAGGATAACTTCGATGCACTTGCATCCATTAGCAACTACGAAATTGAGCACAACAGTTTTGATGATTTCAGCTACCTGGAAAGGATTGGCAATACTAACGACACGGATGGTTACAAGGATGCCATACTCCATTGTTCAAAGTACGACCGGAGCATAGCCCCTGTCCTTATCGCTCATAAAGAACCATTCGGAGACCGTTTGCACCATCAATCGATCTGGATATTTATATCTTTCATTATTTCAGGTGCTATTTGGCTCATCATGGTACTGATCCCTGAAATAGATGCAGAAGCGCTTAAAAGATTTTCTTAAGCACTTTGGGTAGAAAAAACAACAAGGGATAAATTTTAAATAGCTATATCGAGGTTTGTTCCCTTGGAGAACAATTAAAAGAAAAGAAAGAAGAAGCATTATCTGCCAAAACAAAAAAGGAGGCTTAAGCCTCCTTCAATATCTTTTAAAACTGAACCCCTATTAACCACATATTTTCGATGTAGTTAATTTTTTGACTCGCCTTATCCAGGTCGTCCCAACCAGTGGTATGCACATTGGTTAAATTGGTTGCGCCAAACTTGGTTGTATTTTGTAAATAAACGTTTTTCCAAACGTAGAATTTTAATCCGATTTTAGCCGAAACACCATAGCCTGAAATATTCCAGTGATTGTTTCTACCCGCTCCAAACAAACGTACATCTGAACGTGGAACCATTATTCCACCACCTAAGCCTGTTTCTAAAGTTAGCGATGTATTACCTCCCGGTGCTACCCAGATATCATCATAACGCTCTACTTCAATATTAGCATAGTTAAATCCATCGGTATGCTCGTAAGTAAGCATTTTTTCCTTAACGTTTATACTCTCGCCATTATAATCGCCAGCTAAAGCGCCCGTAGCAACATTATCATGCGAAATATAGGGGCCGATATGCCCGGTAATGGCAACAGTTTGCGGGATATCCATTACATATTTCATGTGGTCCCAGCCTATGGAGATACTGTAATTATCTTTGATAAAATACCCCAAACGGATATTATATTGTGGTACCGTAATCAAACCCGGGTTTAAATAGGCCCAGCTTAATTTCGATTGCCTGTCGTGCGCAACTACATCTTTCAGTGTAAAATCGTAATTAGGCCCCTGGAATCTGATATCGCTTTTGCCATACCACGAGCTGTTATACCCCCAGTGGAAATAGAAATCGCCCTTACGCGAGAAATTCCTTTTATGTTCAGGATTAAATAAGCTTTTCGAAGTTGGTGTATGATCTGTTGAAGAAGTTTGAATCTCCTGTGCCTGCATCCGCTTGCCAAACAAGAGTGCTAAAAATAGAATGGTAAATCTTTTCACGCGGCAAATTGAGCAAAAAGCACAGTCATTTACAACATCTTTAACATTTGCCGGGCTTTATCATATAAAAAATGACTTTAAATCATTAAAACCTCGTGTAAACAGCCAGTTGTACAATGTTATTAATCGTATTGTGGGTTAAACCATGCGAGGCCTGGTTCATATAACCTGCTTCCAGATCGAACTGTTTAGAAAAGCGGTAACCCGCAGCAAGATATGCCCTGTTTTGATCGAACACGCTGTTATTGATTTTACTTTTGTTCTGGAGATTTAAGAAAATTTCGTTCTGCAAAGCCACAAAAGCACCCTTTGTAAATGTAGGCTGCGTTTTTTGCAAGGGCTGTATCAACCGCACAAAATAACGGAACCGTTGCGAAAACACATCTTCGCCTGTTCTACCAATAAAACGTTGCTCAACCCTAAATCTATGACTGGCAAATACTGAACTGATTTTATGGTTATAAATATACTGCTCGAAAATGCGGTGTTCGTGATGCGTAATGTTATCGTTTCCTGCAACTTCAGTATTCGTGGTTTGCCACAGATAGCCTAACGCCACATTACTTTTATTATTGATGAAATACTGTATCGCGGGCCTTACCAAAGTATTGCGCACATACTTCCAATCATCGGCCGAACGCACCTGAACATCGAACTGCAAGCCCCATTTATCATTAAATTTGGTATTGTTTAAAAACATAAACCAACCCGAATTGTGATATTGGGTTTGTGCGTATAGCTTTCCTGATGCCATAATGAGTACCATCGAGGCAAGTAATAATATTCTTCTCATAAAAAGATAAACCGGTTTTATCTGTGTGCCGCTAAATTAGGATAATTATAGTAAAATAAGGAAAGTTATTGATTAGTCCGAAGTCGGAGGTCCGAGGTTTGGGTCTCCAGTCCTTAGCCATACTTACAAACAATTATGGGCCCAACTTTGTGTCTTCGTGCCTTGATGGGAAATGTGTGTTCCTCCGTATAAACTCAGTGATCTCTGTGGTTAAA
>NZ_DJDT01000103.1 GCF_002432345.1 Pedobacter sp. UBA5917 | reverse complement strand
GCTTACTGCCGCAGCCGCAGCCGTAACCGGAAAAATTACCGACGTAAGGGATTTGCTGGAGAAGGTTGTTTAATTCCTAAATCCCCCAAGAGATAACATAATGAAGAATAACATTATTAATAAAGCAAAAGCCCCCTCAAGGGGGATGGGGGTATTAGAAGTTGCCATATTAAATGTAAAAGCCGGGTTATCGGCCGATTTTGAAAAAGCTTTTAGCGAAGCACAAAAAATCATTTCCGCAATGGAAGGTTACATTTCGCATCAGCTTCAAAAATGTGTAGAAGTAGAAAATAAATACATTCTACTGGTAAACTGGGAAACACTCGAAGCACATACCAAGGGTTTCAGAAGATCGGCAGAGTACCATGATTGGAAAAAATTATTGCATCACTTTTATGATCCTTTTCCAACAGTAGAACACTTTGTTGAGGTTGAAGGATAAAAGGTATAAGGTTTAAGGTCCGAAAACCAAATTATAAATAAAAACATAAACGATGCCCACCCTAACCGGTGTAATCATCAAATCAGTGAAATCGCCCCAATTGGTGAAATCATTTAATCTGTGTAATCATCATAAAAAATGAAAAAATTCACAAAATTAACATCGGCAGTAGTGCCTTTAAACATAGAAAACATCGATACCGACCAGATTATCCCTGCAAGGTTTCTAAAAGCGACCACACGTGAAGGTTTCGGTGAGAATCTTTTCCGCGATTGGCGTTACGAAAACGATAACCAGCCTAAAGCAGATTTCGTGTTAAATAACCCAACTTACAGCGGACAGGTTTTAGTTGCCGGAAAAAACTTTGGCTGTGGAAGTAGTCGCGAGCATGCGGCCTGGGCCATTCAGGATGCGGGTTTTGATGCTGTAATCAGCAGTTTCTTTGCCGATATCTTTAAAGGAAATGCCCTGAACAATGGTTTATTGCCTATCCAGGTAAGCGACGATTTTCTGGCACAAATTTTTAAAGCGGTTGATAACAATACAAAATCAGCTTTAGAGGTTGATCTCGAAAATCAAACCGTTACCATCGTAGAAACCGGTGCTCAGGAATCTTTTGAGATCAATCCATACAAAAAATCATGCCTCATTAACGGTTATGATGATATCGACTTCATCCTTGCACAAACAAAATTAATTGCAGAATTCGAACAGGCCAGAGGATAGAGAGAGCAGAAAGACCAAAGCAGAAAGACTAAAGCAAAAAGATCAAAGCAGAAAGATTTAAGCAAAAAGACCAAAGAAAAAATCGGTGTAATCACTTAATCAGTGTAATCACCCCGAAAGGAAAATCGGTGCAATCACCTAATCAATGTAATCAAACCGCAGGAAATATGAAAGAAAGTTTCGTCAGTATTAAAAATTTAAACTTAAAGTTTCAGCAAAAAGCTGTGCTAAGGGATTTGAATTGGGCTATCAATCGTGGCGAAAACTGGGTATTGGGCGGAACCAGTGGAAGCGGAAAAACCTCGTTGGCTAAAATTATCGGTGGTTTACAAAATGCTTCAGGAGACGTCAAAATCAATTTCGACCATACAAGTGCCCTACCTGCCGAAACCTTATTTGTTGAAAGCTGGTACCAGTTTAAAAACTTAGAGGGCGTTGCCAATTTTTATTACCAACAGCGTTATACAAGTCAGCAGGCTAAAGAAACGTTAACCGTTCATGCAGAACTGGTTTCCTACGGCAAAGAAAAAGGGCTTCATTTTGATCAGGTTGAACCGATTTTAGAAGCTTTGGGTTTTTCTACATTCGCCAGCTCACAGTTGATCGAACTATCAAGCGGTGAACATAAAAAACTGCAACTGGTTAAAGCTTTATGGTTAAAACCACAGTTATTAATCATCGATCAGCCTTATACGGGCTTAGATGTTGCCTCGCGCAAAAACCTGAATACACTTTTGGACCAGGTTACCGAAGAAGGTGTGCAGCTGATCCTGATCTGTAACGATGCCGAGCTACCAAACTGCATCCAATCTTTTGCCGAAATAATTGATGGAAATGTAGTTCAGGTAGATGCTTTTGAAAGTTCAAGCAGTGAAGAAAATCACTTGGGTGAAATTCCTGCCTTCTTAAAAGAATCCCCGGTTTATGCTTCACAGAACATCGTTAAAATGGTTGATGTAAACATAAGCTATGGCGACAAACAGGTGCTCAAAAACATCAACTGGGAAGTGAAGGCCGGAGAAAAATGGCTTTTACAAGGACATAATGGTTCAGGAAAATCTACCTTGTTAAGTTTGGTAAACGGCGATCATCCTCAATCTTACGCCAACGAACTTTATCTGTTCGGCAACAGGCGTGGAAGCGGCGAAAGCATTTGGGACATTAAACAACATATTGGTTTAATTTCGCCCGAATTCCACTGGTATTTCGATCCAACTGCTACCGTTTGGCAAAGTATCGCCTCTGGATTTTACGATACAGTAGGTTTGTTTCAGCAGCTACCCTACACCAAAAGTACACAGGTTGATGAACTGGTAAAATACTTCGGCCTAACCGAAAATAAAAATGAATTATTGAGCGCATTGCCCCTCGGTAAACAACGATTGGTATTACTGGCGCGCACCATTATAAAAAATCCCGAACTATTAATTCTGGATGAACCCTGTCAGGGCTTAGACCAACAGCAAACAAAACATTTTAACCAACTGGTTGATGAACTGTGCAGCAATGGAATGACCCTGATTTATGTTGGCCACTTTGAATCGCAGCTGCCAACCTGCATTGAAAAAAGAATATTGTTAGAAAAAGGCGAAGTAAAAGTCGTCGAAAGTTTAAACACAGAAATACTAAGCTGATGCAAAATTAACCACAGATGAACAGGATAAACACAGATTTATAGATTGTTATCTTAAAATCCTCAAATCTTAAAAATCCTGTCGAAACCAGTGGTAAAAATACATACAGCATAAGAGGAGTCAACAATGAAGAAGAACATTTTAGTAATACCTGGAGATGGTATTGGACCCGAAGTAACCACTTGGGGAAAAGCAGCATTAGAAAAAATTGGCGAAATTTTCGGACATGAATTTACGTTCGAAGAAGCTTTAATGGGCCACGCGGCTATTGAAGTTACAGGCGAACCATTGCCAGATGAAACTTTGGAAAAAGCCAGACAAAGCGATGCTATCCTTTTTGGAGCAATTGGTCACGCCAAATATGATAACGACCCAAGTTTAAAAGTTAGACCAGAACAGGGGCTGCTAAAAATCCGTAAAGAACTGGGTTTATTTGCCAACCTCCGCCCGATATTACTATTTGATGAACTTCTTCAGGCCTCAAGTATTAAACCCGAAATTTTAAGGGGAACAGATATTCTTTTCTTCCGCGAGTTAACCGGTGATGTGTACTTTGGAGAGAAAACACGCTCTGAAGACCGTAACACCGCTTCTGATTTAATGATCTATCACCGTTACGAAGTAGAGCGTATTGCACATAAAGCTTATCAGGCAGCACAACAACGTAACAAAAGATTATGTTCGGTAGATAAAGCAAACGTTTTGGAAAGCTCACGCCTGTGGCGCGAAACCGTTCAGGAAATTGCAAAACAATACCCTGATGTAGAAACCGAACACATGTTTATCGATAATGCAGCGATGCAGCTGATCAAAAACCCTAAAAAGTTCGACGTGGTGTTAACTGCCAATCTATTTGGTGATATTTTAACAGACGAAGCCTCTCAGATTGCAGGTTCGATGGGTATGCTGGCGTCGGCATCTGTTGGCGAAAGCACTGGTTTCTTCGAGCCTATCCACGGTTCGGCGCACGATATTGCAGGCAAAGATTTAGCAAATCCACTGGCTTCTATCCTATCGGCAGCTTTAATGCTCGAGATTGGTTTCGGATTAAAAGAAGAAGCCAAATTATTGGTTGATACCATCGATCAGGTATTGAAAGAAGGCTTTAGAACACATGATATTGCCGATCAAAATACAAACCGTTTTAAAGTTTTGGGTACCGCCGAAATGGGAAAACTGGTATTAAAGTTCTTATCACAAAAATTAATCACATCCTAAACCTAAGATTATGATTCACGACCCGAACAAAGTTTATATTTTCGACACCACATTACGTGATGGCGAGCAGGTACCAGGCTGCCAGTTAGATACAAACCAGAAAGTAGAAATCGCCAAATCACTCGAGCTTTTAGGTGTTGATGTGATTGAAGCTGGTTTTCCGGTATCTAGTCCTGGTGATTTTAACAGCGTAATCGAATTATCAAAAGCGGTAACCAACCCAATTATCTGCGCTTTAACCCGTGCAAATAAAAATGATATCGACGTTGCTGCTGACGCTTTGCGTTATGCAAAAAGACCACGTATCCATACCGGTATCGGTGCATCCGATTTCCACATTAAACATAAATTTAACAGTACCCGCGAAGATATTTTGGAACGCGCTGTTGATGCGGTAAAATATGCCAAAAAATATGTTGAGGATATCGAATTTTACGCAGAAGATGCCGGCCGCGCTGATATCGAATTTTTAGCAAAAATGGTTGAGGCGGTAATTGCTGCCGGAGCAACCGTGGTAAACATTCCCGATACCAATGGTTATTGCTTACCGGATCAATATGGTTCGAAAATCCTTTTTTTGAAAGAAAATGTAAAAAATATCGATAATGCCATTATCTCGGTACACTGCCACAACGATTTAGGCCTGGCTACGGCAAATTCTATCGCTGGTTTACAGAACGGTGCCCGCCAGGTAGAATGTACCATTAACGGTATCGGCGAGCGTGCAGGCAATACCTCTATGGAAGAAGTCGTCATGATTTTGAAAACGCATAAGGTTTTGGGCTTAAATACCCAGATTGATGCAACCCGTTTCTACGAAATTAGCCACATGGTGAGAAACCAGATGAACATGCCGGTACAGCCGAACAAGGCAATTGTTGGTGGAAATGCATTTTCGCACAGCTCTGGTATCCACCAGGATGGTTTTTTGAAAAACCGCGAGAATTATGAAATCATCAGACCAGAAGATGTTGGTTTCCCTGATGCTACTATTGTGTTAACCGCCAGAAGTGGCCGTCATGCATTAAAACACCACTTAGATCGTTTAGGCCATAAATTGGAAAAAGACCATTTAGATATCGTTTACAAACAGTTTTTGGTTTTAGCCGATAGCAAACAGGGCATTAACGACCACGATTTAAATCAATTGGTGGCGCTGCACCTGGCTTAAAGCTGAAAGGTTAAAGACTAAAGCTAAAAGCGATCAGCGGATTGCCTGAAAAACTTTGAGGGGAGGATTTAAGTTTGAAACACAAGCTTTGCCCTCTAAACCTGATTGGAATGAGCATGAAGCGTAGCGGAATAAAATGTAAAGCAGGACTGCTGCACCCTATGGAATACCAAACCCTGCTTTACAAAAAATACATGAGCGAAATCTAAGTCTTGATACTAAGATCTCGCTACTTGATACTAATAAAATGAACACAACAACACCGAATACACTAGATTTTCAATCTGCATCGCAACGATTAAAGGGCGTAGTAAAACGTACGCCTTTGGAGTTTAACGCCGGACTTTCTGCTCATTACAATGCCAATATTTATTTAAAAAGAGAGGATCTGCAGATTGTACGCTCATATAAGCTACGTGGTGCATACAACAAAATCAGCTCATTACCACAGGATGCTTTGATTAACGGTGTGGTTTGTGCAAGTGCAGGTAACCATGCACAGGGTGTGGCCTATTCGTGCAAAAAACTGGGTATTAAAGGCGTTATTTTTATGCCCGAAATTACCCCTAAACAAAAGGTTAAACAAACTTATATGTTCGGTGGCGATAGTGTGGAAGTGGTATTGGTTGGTGATACTTTCGACGATTGTTTGAAAGAGGCCCTGGCTTACAGTACCGAAAAATCGGCTACGTTTATTCCGCCATTTGATGATGAAAAAGTAATTGAAGGACAGGCAACCGTGGGTGTAGAGATTTACGAAGACCTCCCCGATTTAGACATTATCGTGATGCCTGTTGGTGGCGGTGGTTTAGCATCAGGCGTGAGTGCCTACATGAAAACCGTTAAACCCGATGTGAAACTGGTTGGCGTGGAGCCTTTGGGTGCACCATCGATGGTTACTGCGATGGAACATGGCGGTCCGTACACTTTAGATGAGATTGACCGTTTTGTGGATGGTGCCGCTGTAAAACGTATTGGCCACATTACTTACGAGTATTGCAAAGAACTTCTTGATCAGATGCATTTGATTCCGGAAGGAAAAATCTGCACTACCATATTAAAACTTTATAACGAAGATGCAATTGTGGTTGAACCCGCGGGAGCACTGTCTGTGGCTGCATTAGATCAGCTTAAAGAGCAGATTACCGGCAAAACGGTAGTTTGTATCGTTAGCGGCGGAAACAACGATATAGAGCGCATGCAGGAGATTAAAGAGAAATCTTTACTTTTCGAAGGCCTAAAGCATTATTTTATTGTACGTTTCCCGCAGAGACCAGGCGCTTTAAAATTATTCGTGAATGAGGTTTTAGGTCCGCAGGATGATATTACCCGTTTCGAGTTTATTAAAAAAACGAATAAGGAAAATGGGCCGGCATTGGTGGGTATCGAACTTTCGAACAAAAACGATTATGCAAGTTTGTTGCAGCGCATGAAAGACTTTAAATTTGAAATTATTGAGCTTAACCAGGATCAAACATTGTTTGAGTATTTGGTTTAAGGGATCAACCACAAAGTTTTAGGCTATCGTCATGCTGAATTTATTTCAGCATCTTTCTAGCGTGAAAGACCCTGAAATAAATTCAGGGTGACGTAAAAAATAAGAATATAAAAAAATGAACTTCAAAGACCTAAACAACAAAGCATTAATTTCCGACAGCGATATCGATTGGGAAGATTTAGGAGCAGGCGTAAAACGGAAAATTATGGCTTATGATGATAACCTGATGCTGGTTAAGGTAGAATTTGAAAAAGATGCAATTGGTTCGATCCACAATCACCCACACCTCCAGATGAGTTATGTTGCTAAAGGAAGTTTTGAAGTGACTATGGGCGATGATAAAAAAATCCTGAACCAGGGCGATGTCTTCTTTGCACCATCAAATGTATTCCACGGTGTGGTATGTTTAGAAGCAGGATTACTGGTTGATATTTTTAATCCATATAGAGAAGATTTTCTAATTACGTCACCCTGAATTTATTTCAGGGTCTTCTCGCAGAAGCCACAAGACTTCCGAAGTTTTTCCTATGCACATGCCCGGCAAACTTCGGAAGTCTGCCCCTTAGATGTTTCGAGTAGATCTCTCCATTACGCTTTGCTTCAGTCGAGATGACGAAATCTAGTGTGACGATCGCCAGGAACCTTCCACCCTAAACCTTCCGCCTTCTACCTTATTCAAAAGTAAACCTCACACTCTTATAACCCAAACCTTCAATAATCGGTTTAAGTACCGTTGTAGCATTGGTTTTGGTCTGCGTTAAAATGTTCGATTTTTTAACTTCAGCACTTACCTGTGCTTCAGCAGCTTTATAAGCTTCATCTACCAAACTGGCCTCGCGGAAGAAAGCCATTTTCGTATCGTATACGCGTGAGTTTTTATGGTCGATTTTTACATAGCAGATTTCGGGCTGTGGTAAATTTACTACAGCAGTGTCCGCATCTATACGGATATCATCGCGGGTAATTTTGGTAAGGTCTATACAACCTACGGCTTCGGCTTTTACAATCAGTAAAACACTTGCTTCGGGCAAAAAATCTGTTTTATTTTTGTGCTCCAGAACGTCACTGATCTGGTACCTTACCAGCTCCAGCTTGCCTATAGTCTCGATTTTCTCAACCAGAAGCTGATGTTTGCTTTCAACAGAAGTATTGATACTAAACTTTTTGGAGATAAATAAATACCCCGCAACGATTAAAATTAACCAGGGCAAGAGACGGAAAAAGATCTTCATTTTATAAGAAAATTGGGTTTCAACATATTGTGTATTCAATCTGTTGCACAATAATTAATCCATAATTCCCCTTTGTTATTTTTTGGCAGAAGATTTGTAATACCAATATCACACACACAAATAACACTAATCAAAATGAAAAAACTTACCATCCTAATGCTTTGCATTGCCACACTAGGTCTGGCTTCATGCAAAAAAGACACCATTGTTCAACCAAGCAACGCTATTTTAACTGTAGTTAAAGATGTTTCTACAAATGCCTGGGTATTAAGTAACGACGGAAAAACTTTCTCTGCAAATATTTCTATTCCTGAAATAGACCAATACCACGTTGACAACGAAGGAACCCTGGTTTACATTTCGTACAACAACGGAGCAAGTTATATAGCTGTACCATTTGTTTATAATGTAGACGCCTACAGCTTCGAAGTTTATAAAGGCGGCATATCTATCGATGTACAAAGCTCAGATTATCAGGCAACAACTCCTATTAAACCTTCTCAAACAATAAGGGTAAAAATAGTTCTGGTTGGAAATGATCTATAATTAAGATTTAAAACACTAAAAAACGACCGGTGTTCAATAGCATGCGGTCGTTTTTTTATGCCTTTATTCCGAATTGGCAGGAGTTATAAGTATAATTATAACGCTTGCAAAAAACAACAAAGATTACTACTACAGTTAAAATTCTAGATAGCGACTAATGTTTAATTGAACATGGTCGTTTTTTTTATGCTCTCCCCTGTTCAGCTGTATGGCACGGATGTTAACACCGTTCCTTTCCAGCAACAGTTCATCATAAAAGCCTTTGTAGTATACATCTTTTACTTCAAAACGCCTGCTGCCCCAGTTACTGCTTATTTCGGCCCATTCGGGATAAAATACAACGGTATCTTTTTGTGTTTTTAAACCGATTTTTTCGGCATCTGCTTTTGGTAAAACCACGGCATTACCTAAAATCTGTGCGGTGTAAATGTGTTTGGGATGCTGGTAAATTTCAGCTGGTTTTCCAGTCTGCAAAAGTTCACCGTTTTTCAGGATCAGTAATTGATCGGCCAGAAATAACCCATCGGCAGGATCGTGCGAAACCAGAATTACAGTAACACCGGTTTCGGAAGCGATGCGTTTGATATCTGCCCGCAACTGGTTCTTCAACAAAGCATCAACCTGGCTAAACGGTTCATCTAACAATAAAACCTGTGTATCGGCCACCATGGCTTTGGCTATGGCCACACGCTGCTGTTCTCCGCCACTCAACTCAATAATTTTTTTATGCTGCAAAGGCAAAATCCGGAGGTGCTCCATCATCTGGAGTGTTTTTTCCGCTTTAGTTTTAAGGTCGGTATTCGATAATTGTGAGGCAATATTATCGTATACTTTTGCATAAATGTTCAACGAGAAATCCTGCGTAACCATTTTCATCTGCTTGTGGCCGGGTATCAATTGTTCATCAGGTCCTTTTACCCTTTTATCTTCGAAAAAGATTTCGCCTTCATCGGTTTTTAACAGGCCGTAAATTGATTTTAATAAGGTCGATTTTCCGCTTCCACTCTCGCCGATAATGGCTACTACATCTCCTCTGTTGATATCGAAACTTACATTTTTAATGCCACCGGCCTGTTCTGTCTGATATTGCTTGGTTAAATTTTTAACGCTGATTAGGATATTGCTCACGCGGTAAAGATAATGAATAAGCTTAAAGTGGAAAGACTAAAGCTTAAAGCAAAATTCCAAACAAAAAATCCTGTTCCGCCTAACCGAAACAGGATCTGTTTTATTTGTGTGCTCTTTTTTAACTTTTCTATCCCTCTCTGTCTTTCGGACATCTCTCCTGAAGGAGCGAATTAAGTGATTGTTAGTTTAATCCGAAAGTAACCCCGAAGCTCATGTTTTTTAAGCCGGCTTGTTGCGAAGTGGTAAACATATCGTTGAAATAATATTTGGTAAACAATCCTATTCCTCCGTAACCAAATCTTACTGTACCTCCGTAACGAACCGATTGGAAGTGGTAGCTATCGTATTGTTTCTCCTTACCACGCTCCTCGCTGATCTGTTTGATTTTTCCGTTTAGCAAAAAGCTAACTTCAGGACCTAAAACCAGGTAAAATCTTTTGCCGTTTTTATTCTCGTTGGTACGGAATTCGAAGTTTAACGGAATATGTACATAACTGCTCGAGAAACGGTTTTTAGAAAAATGTACAGGTGATTGATCCGTGTAAACAAATTCGTTAGAGTTTTTAGCAATGGTAATGTCTTTTCTCAAGCGGATCAATGTCCAATCGAAACCACCCGCTACGTACACTTTAAAGTTAGAGTTAAAACGGTAGCCAAACTGTAAGATATCAAAAGAAAATGTACTCGTTTTTCCTCCTTTATAATCTAAGAAGTCGTTATTTGGAGATAAATTGAAGCTTCCGTTATCAATTAACCTGGAGAAACCCCAATCAACCCTGGTAAAGGTAATCCCGCCTACAAAACGGCCTTTTTTTACTGAATCTGATTTCGATTTTAAGATAATTCCATGTCCTTCGCTATAATCGATTTTCTTTTTAGCAGTACTATCCTGTTGGGCAAAAGCTCCTGGAGCCATAACACCGGCAAGTCCGCTTACCAAAAGTGCTGTAAATATTAGACGTTTCATATAATGTGTGTTTGTGATTTTTGAATGAATGAATTATTGATGCCTTGAATGAGAGAATGAATGTTAAATGTTATAAAGTTGAAAGGTTTGAATGTTGTAATGTTGATTACCGTTAACTGCTAATTGAAAACTGTTACTTCTTGCGTTTACCAATTTTAAAAGGGCCAATATTGATAGAGGATAGCGAAGAATCATCATCATCGGTACGGAACTGGATAAATTTCTCTTTCCTCTTATCTACCTTATTAACAATCAGGTTAATTACGTCGCCCATGTTACGGATACCTTTATTGCTTTGCTCGTTCTCGTTAATAGGTGTTTCGGTTTTAACCTCTGTTATATTATTAGCCGTTACAATTTCCTTTTCTGATTGTAAAATGACTTCTTCAATCTTAGTTTTAATGTCTTTTTTAGGTTCATCAACTTTGGCCACAGCTGTTTCCTGTTTTTGCATTTCGGGTGCTGTAATAACGATCTGCTTTTCTACAACAGGTTTTACTTCTCTTTTAACCTTGGTTTTGGCAATAACGCCTACTGCTTTTGGTTGAACAGGTATAACTGGTGTAATATCTTTAACCGGTTCAATTACTGCATGCACGCTGTCTTTTACAATTGGAACCTCTACTACTGGCTTAACTTTTTCAATTGCATTGCCGGCTAATTTCTTACCTCCGCTTACAACCGTATCCTGTTGTTGGTAAACCAAAATACCGATGGTAGCAATCAGTAATACAGCTGCCGCCGATAACCAATAAATTGGTATAATCCTTTTTTTCTTAGGCGCTATTTCACTTTGGATATTGCTCCATAAATCCCTCGAAGGAGTTACTTCTGCATCGGCAAAAGTATCCTTAAACAACTGATCAAAATCCTTATCCCGTATAGGTTGCATAACCAAATCCCTCCATTTTTATAATTTCTTCTTTTAATATCGTTCTTGCTCTTGATAACTGCGATTTACTTGCCCCTTCCGAAATGCCAAGTGCCTCTCCAATTTCTTTATGCGAATAACCTTCAATTACATACATGTTAAAAACCATGCGGTAACCATCGGCCAGTTTTTGTATTACCTTCATCAGATCCTGCATTCCTAAAGTGCCAAAATCGAATCCGGTTGATGGCTGTTCGTAAGCCTCATCTATTTCGACCACATTTAAGCTGCGTAAATTTTTACGGTAACTTTCAATCGCGGTATTAACCATTACCCTCCTGATCCAGCCTTCAAAAGAACCATCGCCCCTATACTCTTTTATTTTTTGGAAAATTTTGATGTAGCCCATCTGCAGCACATCTTCTGCCTCCATCCTATCTTTGGCGTAACGCATACAAACGGCCAACATTTTCGGTGCAGTTTGCTTATAAAGCAGTTCCTGCATCTTCCGGTCGCCAGCTTTGCAGCCTTCCATCAAATCGTTTATCGTATAGCTTCGCGTCAATTTCATTGTGTGTTTGTATATAGAAGATGGCCAATTACAAACAATGGTTGCATGAGGAGGAGAAAAAAGTTAAATAAAGTTAAAATATCAATCAAACCAACTGAATATCAATAATATATAATAATTATATTTTTCAAGAAAGATATAGATTTTTGTTTTGGAAAGCAATAACAGAAGCATTTTTGATGTGTTAGTCCCGCTATCTGCTTCAAAGCCTCGGTTCGTTCCTCACCATCGTGTTTTTCGCTGCTATCGGGTTTAGAAACAGGAGGCAATGCTTAAAAATAAAAAACCTCGTAGGTTTTGAAAACCTACGAGGTTTGAAGTCGTACCATTTAATAACCCTAAACCTTACACCTTTTACCTTTCAGCTTTCTTCACCTTAAACAATTTAAAATCCTGTTTGTAGGTTAAGAAAAAGGAGTGGTTAAACTGAAGCTGTTTATCGGTATTATCAAGATCGATATGCGGTTCGAAACGTACATCAAGATAAAAATGTGGGATCAGCTCTTTTTGGTAAGCATAACGCAGTGAAACAATGTTTCTGGAACTTTGTCTTAACCCAGGACTGTACAAATTATCGGAAACCGATTCGTACAATGGCATACCTTTAATTGAAATAAAGTTATTGCCTTTCCAGTAAGAAGCTACCAAACTGCCCCATTTACTTTCTACCCCCGCATTTAACCATAAGCCAAAACCGCCCTGAAAAGCTCTTCTTTTATCGGGTGAAAAGTCTTTGTAAACGGCAATGTAGTTATCGGTATATACCTGTTTAATATTGGTATTAATATCTTTATGTAATTTTATACCCGTTGCTCCGTTAAACATGGTCGTAATCGGGATTTCTTTTAAAACATCGATCTGTCCTCCCTGGTGGAAAGCCAGAAACTGTGCTGGGATACTCAATTTCCAGTCATCGTTTTTAATTAAAAAACTTTCGGTTGATAAACCACCGATGATTTCTTCTTTTGCAGGATCGCCTTTATAGATCATTTTCTGCCAGGCAATCCAGGCATCTAAGGTAAATTTCTTGCGCTCCACCAGCAACTGTGTTCCGTATTCGATCGGTGTAGTTAAAATTCTTTCGAAATCGTATAAAGGCTCGATGTATTTATGCTGAATATTGCCTTCTAAACTTCCGAAAATTAAAGTAAGGTTTCGCTTATGGTATTTTACACTGAATAAAGGTTTTGCATCCGAAACACCATTTCGTCCAAAATCTTTGCGGATAAAGGCACCTGCAGTAATGGCCAGGTTGGGATGCGCATAATAAACGATCTGCGGTTGCAACTGCGTTCCGTACAAGGTATAACCATCGTGAAAATCGTTGGTGTATTCGTAATTGCGGACGAAGTTTAAGTTGTAAAAGTTAAAGTGGACTTCGTTGGTTAAATTGCTATCAGGCCGGATTCTGTTTTCGAAAGCCGATTGATTAAACTGAGCCGAAGCAAAATAAGAACTAAGAAGAAAAGTTATCAGTAGTAAGGACTTTTTCAGGTCCGTGGTTGTAAACATGCGCTTGGATTTTATCGTCCAAATTTAGAATAGTTTTTGGTTTATTTATCTGAAGAATAAGTGAAGTTTACGCAAAGGAAACAAAGCTGTTAACATGGCTAACCAAGAAGGCACAAAGACACAAAGCTTTTTACATGCTTTTAATTACAATAATATTCTTTGTGCCTTAGTGGTAAAAGATTTATTCACCACGTTTCTTCCTATAGTTTTTATACAGTTTAACGGCAATCATAATAGCCATGGCAACGCCCATAATGCCAATTAAGCCGTAAATCCAGTTGATGGCACTTTTTAAGATCACTACAAATACTATGGCGATCATAAAAATGGTAGCCAATTCGCGCCATAACCTCAACTGAAAGCTGCTTAGCTTATATTGGTTATTTTTAAGCTGTTTAACGATATTTTGGCAGATGAAGTGATAAATTAGTAAACCAACCACAAAAGCCAACTTCACCCACATCCAATCGGCTTGTAAAAGCCCCTGGTTTAAAGTCAACATGGATACGCCTGCCAAAACCGAAATAATCATGGCTGGAGTAGCAATAATTTTCCATAATGTAGCCTCCATTTTAACAAACTGTTGCTGAAGGATACTCTTTTCGGGCTCGGGTTTATCGTTTGCTTCGGTATGGTAAATAAAAAGACTTAGAATATAAAATAAACCGGCCATCCAGCTAATTACAAATACAATATGTACTGCTTTGAAATATTGATAATATGGCAATAAGGTTTCTATCATTCTAAAACTTAATATTTATTTAAAGAAATGGTTGTGAAGAGTGGTGAACTGTAAGTATCTCTACCAAATCAGCCTCCTGGTCGAAAAAATAGATGATCCGATAATTCCCTTCTATAAGCTCACGAATTGATTCATGATCTCTTTCAGGAACTACCCTACCTAACTCAGGCATTTCTTTTAATATTTTTGGTTTGTTAAATAGCTTCTTTATTAATGCAGAAGTAAAACGATCAGAATATTGACTATGAAAGTTTGCAATGTTATTTAAATCATCAATGGCAATTTCAGTCCAAACTATTTTAGCCATTTTTCTAACTTTTGTTCAGCCTGTTCTTCAGAAAGTATTTTTCCTTCAGTAACCTGTTGCAATCCAGAATCAATTTTTTGAAGCAACAGTATCCGTTCAATTAATTCGTCAGCAGAAAACTCATCGGGCATCTCTTTTAACGTATCTATAATTTCTGTTTTTTTCATCAGAATATAATTTGTTCTCTTAAATTGATTAATCCAATACGAGCATATTCATTGCTTATTGCACATGTATGCTCATACTGCTTTCATTCGAAAATTATTTTATACAAGATACTAAAAAATCAGCAGACTATTAATACCTAAACTCCTTTACCACCTCAATGGCATACTTCACATTATCGAAAGGAATATCAGGCATAATACCATGACCTAAGTTAAAAATAAACCCTTCGGTACCGCGCATACGCTCGAACAATTTATGAATCTGTGCTTTAATTACCGCTTTATCGGCATATAAAATATGTGGATCCAGATTACCCTGTACAGCAATACCTTTTGGTAAAGCATTTTTAATGTTCAATAAATCAGCGTTCCAGTCAACTGAAATTACATCCGGTTTAGCTTCTGCCATAATTGGTGCAAAAACCGAGCTTCCTTTACAGAAAGAAATAACAGGGATATCTTTTCTGTTTAGGTTGGCAATAATTTCCTGGATATAACGGTGAGAAAATTCCTGGTAATCGTTCCATGATAAAGCAAGGGCCCAGCTGTCGAAAATTTGAAGGGCGTTAACACCGGCAGCAATCTGAAGGTTCAGATAATCGGCAGTTACTTTGGCAATTTTTGCTAAAAGTTTGTGCGCCAACTCTGGCTGGTTGTGTATAAAAAGTTTCGTTAATTTGAAATCTTTAGATGAGCCACCTTCAATTAAATAACTCATAACCGTAAACGGTGCACCAGCAAATCCAATTAAAGGAATACTGCCATTTAAACGCTGCTGAATCACTTTAATCGCATCAGCTACGTATTGTAATTCATCTAAACAATCAACATTTAAGTTTTCGATATCCTGTGCAGTACGAACCGGATTGGCAAATTTTGGACCAACACCAGCGGTGAAACTTAAATCACCACCCATGGCTTCGCCGGTTACCAAAATATCACAGAATAAAATCGCAGCATCGATATCCAACAGATCAACCGGCAACATCGTTACATCTGCAGCAATTTCAGGATTTTTACACATCTCTAAAAAAGAGTATTTGTTTTTAATTTCCCAATATTGTGGCATAAAACGACCTGCCTGGCGCATCATCCATACTGGTGGACGTTCGGTCTGTTTTGAAAATGCTGCGTCTAAAAATAAGTTATTCTTCATGATTTGTATTTGGTGTTCCTTAATCAACGTCACCCTGATCCGATAGCTATCATATTTAATTCAGGATCTATCGCAAAAAAGATGCTGAACTAAATTCAGCATGACGAATCGGGCGCAAAGGTATAAATAAAAAAAAAACGAAGTACCTTTTTATCGCTAAACTGGTGCTTCGTTTGTTCAAAATGACAATTGTAATATTATATTTTGCTTATTTCTTTTTCAATTTTAACGATAATGTCTTTCGATCGTTGTGTTTCAGCCAATTCTTTGGCTAGTTTGGTATAAGCTTCTGCTCTTTCCCTGTCTTTTTTCCGTAAAGCGAGGTTTGCCAAATGAATCAATACATACGATTTTTCATTCTTACCCCCTACCGGAAAACGGCTGGCCAACTGAAAATGATATTCGGCCTTATCGTAATCGTGCTCTTTAAGGGCCATGTTCCCCTGCATAAATTCGTAATAACCCCTCCGGCTTTTTGCCAAACGTTCGGGTTTAGCTACCTCGGCCAACAAGGCCCTGGTTTTGCCAAACTCGTTATTTTTGAAATGCTTCGATGCCATTAACACCGAACTATGCTTAAAATGGCTCCAAACAACAAAGGCAAATAAAAGCCCTGAAACAGCTGCGAGCTGATATTGGTTGTAAAATAAACAAACCAATGCAGCAAGCACAAAAACTGCCATTAAAGCATACCTGCCCTTATTATTGTACATTAATGACTATCGGTAAATTTATAACCTACACCTCGGATAGAGTGGAAATAAACCGGATTTTTTTGATCTGGTTCGAAATACTTACGGAACGTTAAGATAAAGTTATCAATCGTTCTTGTTGATGGGTAAACATCGTAATTCCAAACGGTTTCTAAAATCTGCTCTCTTGATACGGCATCGTTTTTACGCTCGATCAACAGTTTCAACAACATCGTTTCTTTTTTAGTTAACGGTGTGATGGTACCATCATCATGTTTTAATTCGAAAGAGTTGAAATAAATGGTTTTATCACCGATTTTGTAAGAGTTTAATTCTTTTAAATCGTCTGATTTTAAGCTGCGTTTAACCAGAATACCAACGCGAAGGATTAATTCTTCTAAGTTGAATGGTTTTACCAGATAATCGTCGGCTCCTTTTTTTAAGCCCAAAACACGGTCTTCTGATGTATTTTTAGCAGTTAAAAACATAATCGGAACCTCAGCATTTTCTAAACGAATTGTTTCGCAAACCTGGAAACCATCCATTTCAGGTAACATTACATCTAATACGATTAGATTAAAGCGTTCTTCTTTAAAGATTTTAAGAGCGGTTTTACCGTCTTTAACGGCATGAACTTTATAACCTTCCAGTTCTAGGTTTAATTTGATAGCATCTAACAAGTGATCCTCGTCTTCTACCAATAGAATTCTTAATTTTTGTGACATAATTGAGATTAACTAAATGTTACTTCAAAAATACTTCCCTGGGGCAGATTGTCTTTTACTGTAATATCTGCATCATGGTATTGTAAAACCTCTTTCACAATAAACAAGCCTAAACCTGTTCCTTTCGCTTTTCTGACATTCTCGTTACCAACGCGGTAAAACTTATCAAATATCAACATTTTTTCGGGATCTGAAATACCAGGCCCTTTATCAATCACACTTAAATGAATATGTCCATCCACATCGTTTAAATGCACATTTATCACATCACAAGGACTTGAATATTTTACTGCATTTTCGATTAAATTGGTTACTACTGACGATAAGGCAAATTTGTCACCCACTAACTGCAAATTTGGCTGAATCTGGGTACTGATAAGCTGTTCGTTGCCACACGAGTGAACCTGAAGCCTATCGGTAATTTTAGCTACCAGCTCCGAAAAGTTAAATTCTTCTTTAGGGAAAGTATACGACCGGTTTTCAATCTTGGTGGCTAACAACATATTTTCTACCAGATCATCTAGGCGCTCAATATCTTTTAACGAATTGTTGAGTAATGAAACCTGACGTGCTTTATCTAAATCCCTTTTTACAATGGTTTGGATAGAAAGTTTTATGGCAGCCAAAGGCGATTTCAGTTCGTGCGTAATCGACATCAGGAAATTCTGTTGCTGTTCGCGCAGTTTATCTTCTCCTTTTATAGATTGGTGCAGGAAATATCCGCCAATACAAAGCAAAAACAAAAATACTGATCCTTCGCCCATAATCATCGTCATGCGGCTTGGTTGCAAACGTACCACCAATGTTCCCCACGAAATGAGCTGAACCAATGCGTAAAGCAATAATGCGTAAAATATGATAATTGACTTCTTCATCTTTAGAGTTTTCCTTACGGTTTGATTGCACAAATCATTTGATTACACAGATTTTCTTTCCCATCATCCATTTTCCATCTTATCTCATCCATTTTTTCCTTCGGTTTGATTACACAGATTATTTGATTGCACAGATTACCTTTTCCCATGGTTCGTGTCTCCATGGTTTGTGTCACCACGAACCATCGCGCAATACTATTTTCCCTTGCTTACTTGCTTAAATTCTTATTTCTTAAATACCAGATCCAATGCTTCAAATATGGCACGTTTCGCTTTCTCCAGTTCGATCTTTGTATGTGCTGAAGATACGAAACCAACTTCATATCCCGATGGGCCCAAATAAATTCCACGATTTAATAATTCGCGGTGCATCACTTTGAATTTCTCCATGCTGCCTGCATCAATATCATCAGCCGATTGGATTTTATCCTTATCGGTAAAAGCAAACCAAAAGATAGAGCCAATGGTAAATACTTTAAATTTATAGTTACGTGCTGTTGCAAAACGCTGAATGCTGGCCACAAACTCCTGTGCTTTGGCATTCAGGTCTTTATAAAAGCTCGATTTATTCAGTTCTGTTAGGGTTGCAATACCTGCAGCCATGGCCACCGGGTTGCCCGATAGGGTTCCGGCCTGATAAACACCACCATCAGGAGAAATATGTGCCATAATTTCAGCACGTGCACCATACATTCCAACAGGTAAACCACCACCAATGATTTTGCCATAGGTAACAATATCGGGTGTAATGCCATAATGTGCAGCTGCACCTTCAAAACCGATCCTGAATCCGGTAATTACTTCATCAAAAATTAAAAGTGAACCGTTATCGGTACATATTTTACGCAGGAACTGGATATATTCCTCATCCTGCATAATTAAACCGTTGTTTGCAGGGATCCCCTCAATAATCACCGCAGCAATCTGATCTTTAAACTGGGCAAAAGCTTGTTCAATAGCCGTTTTATCATTTAAAGGCACCACAATGGTTTCTTCTGCAAAAGATTTTGGCACACCGGCAGAAGAAGTTTCGCCAAAAGTAACCAAACCTGAGCCAGCTTTAACCAAAAGCGAATCGCTATGGCCATGGTAACAGCCTTCGAACTTTAAAATTTTATCGCGACCAGTAAAGCCTCTGGCCAAACGGATGGCCGACATTACCGCTTCGGTACCTGAACTGGTAAAACGGATTTTTTCTACAAAACGGTTGTTTTTGATAATCAGCTCGGCCAATTCATTTTCTAAAGCTGTTGGCGCACCGAAGCTCATACCGTTCTGCATTACTTCGGTAACTTTTTCGCGGATTTTTGGATTGTTATGCCCTAAAATTAATGGTCCCCAGCTACCACAGAAATCGATAAACTGATTACCATCGGCATCCCAGATATAACAGCCATCGCCTTTTTCGATAAAAAGCGGTGTACCGTAAACCGATTTAAAAGCCCTTACCGGCGAATTTACACCACCAGGAAAATACGTTTTTGATTTTTCGTACAGTTCGGCAGATTTTACCCTCGAAATATCTGGTTTACTTCCGGTATTTACCGGAATATCGGCTTCGTTACCGGAAAACATTTTTTTTAATGAATCTAACATTTTATTAAGCTAAAAGCAGAAAGACTAAAGCTAAAAGAAAGAATCAATCGCCTAACATGGCCTTTGGTCTTTCAGCTTTAAGCTTTCTGCTTAATTACATCCAATTGTTATTTAAAATATCTTTAATATGGTAAGTGGTAATAATGCTTGCACCGGCACGAGCAAAAGCATGCATGGTTTCCATTACTACTTTTTGTTCATCAATCCATCCGCGTTCGGCGGCAGCTTTAACCATCGAGTATTCGCCCGATACATTGTAAACAGCAATCGGTAGATTGGTATCCTGTTTTAACCTTTGGATAATATCAAGATAAGCTAATCCAGGTTTCACCATTAATACATCAGCGCCTTCCTGCTCATCCAAAGCAGCTTCGCGTAAGGCTTCCAACGGGTTTCTGAAATCCATTTGATAGGCTTTTCTATCGCCTTTACTCGGGGCGCAATCTGCAGCTTCCCTGAACGGACCATAATAAGCTGAAGCGAACTTGGTAGCATGACTCATAATAGCAGCATTTACAAAGCCGTTTTTATCCAGCAGGTTACGCATGGCTTCGATACGGCCATCCATCATATCAGATGGGGCAAACATATCGGCTCCAGCTTCGGCATGTGTTAAAGCCATTTTGGCAATAACCTCAACCGTTTTATCGTTTTGAACGTAATCATTTTCTAAAATACCGCAATGACCGTGGGTAGTGTAAGAACATACGCAAACATCGGTTATGATATATAAATCATCGCCGAACTGTTTTTTGAGTTCGCGCACCGCAGTCGGAACTAAAGAATGATCGTGATAAGCTGACTTGGCATCTTCTGATTTTTCATCACCAACACCAAAAAGCATGATTTTATTGAGTCCTTTTTTTATTCCGGTCTCCACATCTTTCACCAGTGCATCAACCGAATAATGGTTTACACCTGGCATGGCATCAATAGCATGGGTAACGTTATTGCCTGGCACTACAAAGTAAGGGTACACAAACATATCTTTCGATAACCGGGTTTCGGCTACCAGCTCTCTCACTAACGGGTTTTTCCTTAATCTACGCGGACGGTTTAACATATTAATTTATATTGTATCAAGTATTTAGTATCAAGACTTGAGTTTTTTTATTTTTTCCTTCGGGATGATTACACAGATTAGGGGATTACACAGATTTTTGGAGTTTAGATTTTAGTATCAAATATTGAGGTTTTGTATTTAGTATTGAGGCAGGCACATCTTACACCTTCCACTTTCTGCCTTTATACCCTCAGCCATCCCTCCACCTTAAACCTTACACCCTAAACCTTTTACCTTATAACCTTACTTTATCTCAATCCCGAAAACTGCTTCGGCCAATCCTATTTCATCAGGCGAGTATGGTAATGCATATTTCACACCCATTTCGTCGAATTTTTTACCTGTAGAGTTACCAATGGCAATTACCTGCTGACCGGGCTCCAATAAATTATCGGCGAAATAAGCATCAACGTTTGATGGACTGGTAAAAATCAATACATCGGCATAACTCTGATCAATATCTTCTTCAATTACGGTTTCGTAAATCGGCAGATCGATTATTTTAGCATCAGCTGGCAGCGATTTCTGAATCGATTGTAAAGAATCCTGTGCCCTTGGGAACAAAACCTCTAAACCACCAACCAATTGTGCAAAATCTTCAGCTACTTCGGTAATGTCGCCACTGGTGCCTACGAAATCGGCAAAGTGATTAAATTTACGAAGCGCATCTTCCGATCCTCTTCCCACAACACCAAATTTTGTTTTCTTTGGCAATACCGGTTTTAAATTGAAAAAATATTCTACACTGTTACGACTGCTAAAGAAAACCCAGTCTACATGTCGCAAAATAAACTGATCCAAGACCGTTACAATAGGGAATGTACGGATCAGCGAGCGTCCTTCTATTTCTATATTATTATTTTCTAAAGCCCTGCGGAAATAACTGTGTTCGCCAATTTCGCGTGAGATGAAAACCTTAGCTGGTTTCTTTCTTTCTACATTAAATTTGGCTACAATTTTTTCTGCTAAACCTTCGGTAGTATCAGCACGTAAAAACAAACGTTCCGGGAAATCTTCGGCAGTTTCTGCTTTTGAGGTCCAGATTTCGAATTTTCCGTTTTCCTTTTTGCAATAACAGCCTAAAGGCATATGGCAACCACCTTCGAAAAGGTTTAACACTTTACGTTCAACATTTACGGTTTCGGCCGTTTGAGGATCGTGCAGTTTTTGAAGTGCTTCAAAAAGTTCAGTATCATTTTCCCTGATCTGAATGGCCAGAGCGCCCTGCGCAGGTGCAGGAATAAACTCCGTAGTTTCGAGTTCTTCCACATGTAAATCGCTCACATCAAGATTTAAGCGTTTAACACCGGCTTTTGCAATTAAAATGGCATCGTAATCTTCATCGCGGAGTTTCTGGATACGGGTTGGTACATTTCCACGTAAATCTTCCACTTCCAAATCCGGACGCAGACCCAACAACTGGGCTTTACGGCGGTTAGAAGAAGTACCCACCATGGCACCTTTTTTTAGTGAAAGTTTCTGCGAAATATCAACACAATCTTTTAAGATCAAAAGGTATTCACTGGCTTCTTCGCGTGGTGGCAAAGCAGCAATGGTTAATCCTTCGGGGTGTGTGGTTGGTAAATCTTTAAGACAGTGTACTGCCAAATCGATTGTGCCGCCCAAAAGCTCTTCTTCCAGTTCTTTGGTAAAAAAGCCTTTGCCTTCCAGTTTATCCAATCTTAAATTCAGGATTTTATCTCCCTGTGTTTTAATGATTTTTATTTCTGCTTCAATTCCGATGGCTGCAAGTTCATTTTTGATATGATTTGCCTGCCATAAAGCCAAGTCGCTACCGCGTGTTCCGATGGTTAATTTCTTCACTATTAAAGTTAAATGAACTGCAAATTTAAGTTAATTAGTGGTTTATCCCATGAATTGTTTAAAAATGAGACAGTGAGGTTACAGAAGGGAGAATTTAAAGGATTACTGTGACATTAGGGGATAATTTTGTCATTCTGAGCGCAGCGAAGAATCTTTGAGTGACGCGTGTAACTATTAATGATGTAATTTTTTCCTCACGCCGCAGTCTTGCCTCGGCTCGCC
>NZ_DJDT01000221.1 GCF_002432345.1 Pedobacter sp. UBA5917 | reverse complement strand
CAGGAATTCGATATCTCGGTAGCTGCCAATGGCAGTGTGTACATTGCATCTGATGATGATGAATGTACTTTGATCCACGAGCTAAAAGCACATTACGATACCATTGGTTACGAAACCGAATTACTCGATCAGGCGGCTATTTTAAAAAAATACCCCGCTATTAAATCATCTTATGCCAAAGAAGCCATCTTTTTTCCGCAGGAAATCAGTGTAGCGCCCGATTTGATGATCCACCGCCTGCATCAGTATATGAAAGCGAAATTTGAATTGTATACCCTAAAATACAACAGCCCCGTTACAGCATGCGAAAGTAAAGGTACCGGGGTAGAAGTAGGGCTAAGAAATAATACGGAGCTTTTTACCGCCGAAAAAGCCATTATCTGCAATGGTTACGAATTTAAATTGCTTTATCCCGAGCTTTTCAGCGAAAGTGGCATTGTAGTGAGCAAATTACAGATGATGCGCAGTATACCAATGCCCGATGTGAAACTCGAAGGTAATATTTTAACCGGTTTAACCACTCGCCGATACGAGAGTTTTGAGAATTATTGCCCTTCGTTCAAAAACATTAAAACACCAGGGCACTATGAGGAACTGAAAAAATGGGGTATCCATATCCTGTTTAAAAAAGCGGCAGATAACAGCATTATCATTGGCGATTCGCATGTGTATGCCGATGTAAACCATTTCGATGATCTGGGTTTTGATTTAAGTAATCATATTAATGAGCTTATGCTGGAAGAAGCGGCCAGGATTGTTGATTTCGATGTACGCAAACTACAAACTACCTGGGCCGGTTTTTATCCACAACATCCTACCAAACATATTGTAACCTACGATTTGGATAACCGCATCCATATCCGTACAGCTATTGGTGGTAAAGGTATGACGGCAAGCGCAGGTTATGCAGCAGAAAGTATTAAGAAAATATTTAGTTAACAAATACTAAACAAAAATACGGTGTTTTGTTAACTTAAAGTTGGCATTGGGCTAACATGCACATCCTATCATTGCATCTATAAAACCTAAAAAATTATAGATATAATGAAACATCTCTACAAGATGAAGATGTGCATGGTAGCCTTGCTGTTATTATGCCTCACGCCTTATTTTACATGGGCGCAAACAAAAATAGCGGGTCTCGTTAAAGACGATGCACAGCAACCCATCCCCGGTGTAAGTGTGCTGGTAAAGGGAACCAAAAAAGCTACTTCTACCGATCAGTCGGGCCGCTTTACCCTCGATGCCAAAACAGGCGAAACCCTTGTGGTAAGTTCAATTGGCTTTATTTCGCAGGAAGTTGAAGTTACGGGAACCAATCTTTCCATTACCTTAAAAACCGATTCGAAAAACCTGAACGAGGTGGTGGTTACCGCTCTCGGCATCCGTAAGGAAAAAAGAAACCTGGGTTATGCCATTCAGGAAGTTAAAGGTGCCGATTTGGTAAAAGCCCGCGAAGCCAACCCCGTAAACGGACTGGTGGGCAAAGTTGCCGGTTTAACCGTAGGTGTGTCTTCTGAGCTTTTGGGCCGTTCGTCGCTTTATCTACGTGGTAACGACGTAAATTTAGTGGTGGTAGATGGGGTGCCGATCAATTCGGATACTTGGAACATCAATCCTGATGATATTGATACCTACACCGTATTAAAAGGGCCGGCAGCTGCGGCACTTTACGGTTATCAGGCTTATAACGGTGCTTTATTGATTACCACCAAAAGAGGTAAATTAAGCGATAAAGGTTTTACCGTTGAGCTAAACTCAAGCACACAGTTTAATAAAGGATTTATCGCTTTGCCAAAAAGCCAGGACGAATACGGACCGGGTGAGCACAGTGCCTATTCTTTCGGTGATGGAAAAGGCGGCGGTTTAAATGATGGTGATTATGATATCTGGGGTCCGAAATTTGAAGGCCAGTTAATCCCACAGTACGATAGCCCTGTGATAAACGGTGTGCGCCAGGGTACGCCATGGGTGGCACGTGGTAAGGATAACTTAAAACGTTTTATCGAAACAGGTTTGCTTTCGGCCAATAACGTAGCTTTATCTTCGGCAACCGATAAATACAATTTAAGGGTTTCTATCTCCAATAACTACCAAAAAGGAATTATTCCGAACACGCAGCTGAACATTAACAATTTTAATGTAAGCGGTTCTTACAATATCAGTCCGAAGTTAAGGGCAGAGGCTTATATTAATTACAGCCGTCAGTTTTCCGATAATATCCCTGATGTAAACTATGGTCCGAACAGTGTGATCTACAACATGACCCTTTGGGGCGGTGCCGATTGGAACATTGATGATATGAAGAATTACTGGCAGCCGGGCAAAGAAGGTATCCAGAGTATCTATGCCGAATACCAACGTTACCATAACCCGTATTTTATGTCGTATGAGTGGTTGCGCGGACACAAAAAGAACGATATTAACGGATATGCCTCTTTAAACTACAACATAGAGAAAGGTTTGGATGTGTTGCTTAAAACCCAGATTTCTACCTACGACCAGTTAAGGACAGAGAAAATGCCATTTTCGGCGCATCCTTACGGTCGCGAAGAAGGTTTGGGCGATTACAGGGAAGACCGCCGCAGCATGTTCGAAAACAACACCCAGTTGATTTTGAAATACAACAAAAATGTTGGCGATTTATTCGAAATCAGTGCTTTTGGCGGAGGTAACGCCCGTAACTTCAGTTATAACTCCAGCTTTACCACTACCGATTACCTGAACGTTCCGAATGTATATAACTTCTCGAACTCTAAAAATCCGGTAAAAGCATTCGATTTCAACTCGCAGATGTTGGTTTTAAGTGCTTTTTATTCAGTTGATTTAAGCTTTAAAAAATACCTGAATATCAATACAACCGGTAGGGTAGATAAAAACTCTGCACTTCCTCCGGGCAATAACGCAGCATTTTATCCTTCGGTTTCATTAAGTTCGGTAGTTTCCGATTATGTGAAAATGCCTGAATTTATCTCTTTCGCAAAAGCAAGGATATCGTATGCCAATGTTAAGGATCCAGGTTTGGGTACGCTCGAATATATCGGCGCAACGCCATTGCAAACTTATCCGCTGGGTTATGGTGCCGAATATACTTCTTCTTATGGCGGCCCGGGTTATGGCCTTTCTTCGCCATATAGCATCAGGCCTACCTATAATAATCAAACAGGGGCTTATTATACCAACAACCTGATCGATCTGAACGCGGTAAAAGCACAGAGCAGGACGAATTACGAAGGTGGTATAGACCTTAAATTCTTAAAGAACAGGTTGGGCTTCGAAGCCACTTATTTCAGGTATATCGACGGGCCGAAAATCATCAAACAAAACATTTCGCCGGCTACAGGTTATCAAACCAACACCATTAACGGTCGTAAAACGCAGAACAGTGGTGTGGAGTTAAGCTTATCAGGCGCACCGATCATGACCGATAAATTCGGTTGGGATGTGATGATCAACTGGTCTACCTACAAACAGGTTTACAAAGAACTGGCTCCCGGAGAAACATCGGTTGATCAGTTTTTTAAAGCCGGCGACCGTATCGACAATATCTATGGCTCAGTGCTGGCCAAAACACCGGGCGGACAGGTGATCCATACTTCGAGCGGAACTCCGATTTCGCTACCGGTTAACCAGTTATTGGGGCACGCAGATCCAAACTGGGTATGGAGTATCGGCAATAAATTCAGGTTTGATAATTTCTCGTTCAGCTTCCAGTTAGATGGTAAAGTTGGCGGTGTAATGCAGGATTATGTGAGGCTTAAATCGTTCCAGGGCGGTCGTCAGATCGAAACCGTTCAGGGTAAAATGGGCGAAGCAAGATATCAGGATTATATCCATGTAAACGATCCCAACTATAAAGGTACCTGGGTAGGCGAAGGTGTGGTAATTGCCAATAACGGTAAGCTTAATTTTGATCCGGTTACAGGCGTAATCACCAACTATGGCGACCTTAGTTTTGCACCAAATACCACTCCGCAGTTATTGCAGGATTATCTGGGCGTTTTTTACGGGGCTAAAGAAAATACCATGATGAGCCGTACTTATGCAAAACTGCGCGAAGTAACCTTTGGTTACCAATTGCCTAAAAAGTTATTGGAAGGTACATTCATCAAATCGGCCAATTTCTCGGTTGTTGGCCGTAACCTGCTTTACTTCATCAACTCGAAATATAACGATGTGGATGTAGACCAGTACTCGGGCAGGGAAGGTACTTCAACACTGCAAACACCAACCACCAGAAGTTTGGGCTTTAACCTGAATGTTACTTTTTAACCTTTAGCTATCAGAAAATGAAATCAATACATAAAATTCTGTTCCTCTTCATCATTGTTGCCCTATGTGGCGGATGTAAGAAACAGTTCGAAGAAAACTTTAAAAATCCCAACCAGGCCGAAAGTGTGCCACCTAACCTGTTGCTGAACGGTATTTTGTACGACATGTACGAGGCCCCGTTTTCGAGCACCGAAAGATGGAACCAGTATACCGCGGCAAATTATTTTTATTATGCAACCAATAATTACGATTGGACAGGTGCTTCTTTAGATTATACCACACTAAAAAATGTTGTGAAAATGGAAGAAGAAGCCAACCGTTTGGGTGGTGAAGTGGGAAAACCTTACCTGGCTTTGGCCAAATTTTTTAAAGCTTATTTTTTCGTTAAAATGAGTTTAAAGGTAGGCGATTTACCGATGACGGAAGCTTTAAAAGGGTTCGCGAACCTTACACCAAAGTACGATACGCAAAAAGATATTTTTAAGCAATCGTTAAGCTGGCTGGAAGATGCAAACAGTGATTTAACTGCTTTAATTGCCACTGGTAACAAAGAACTGAAAGGCGATATTTACCTTAAAAATGACCTGGTTGCCTGGCAAAAAGTAGTAAATACCTTTAAATTGAGGACCTTGATCCAGTTGAGCAACAAAGTTGACGATGCCGATCTGCAGGTTAAGCAACAATTTGCAGCGGTATTCACCAATCCCACCAAATACCCGGTAATGGACAGCATGGCCGACAACCTTCAGTTTGTGTACAACGAAAGTTTTAACAAATACCCTAACAATAAGGATAACTTTGGTAATGATGCTTTGCGTTATAACATGGCCGGTACTTATTTAAATACCTTATCAAGCCTAAAAGATCCGCGTGCCTACATGGTGGCAGAGCCGGCCAGGGGAATTGCCGAAGCCAATGGTTATGCCATTACCGATTACCGCAATTTTGTGGGTGCCAGTACAGGCGAAGATCAGGGGGTGATGTTGGATAAAGTACAGAAAGGTTTGTATTCGCTCATCGGCCGTTTTAGGTATTACAGTGGGTATACTGCCGAAAATACTTTCATTATTTCTTATCCGGAGCTGTGTTTCATCAAGGCAGAAGGCATTAACCGTGGCTGGACAACCGGAGATGCGGAAAGCTGGTATAAAAAAGGCATTCTGGCTTCTATTGGTTTTTATGGGATTAAAGATGGTGTAAATGTGGTTACCTTCCTTAAAAAAGATGGAAAACTTGGCGAATTTGAAAACTTTAACGTTAATTTCAATTTCGAAACCGATTATTATGCCCAAACTGCGGTTAAGTATGCCGGTAACACAGCCAATGGTTTAAAACAGATCCTTACGCAAAAATACCTCGCTTATTTCCGTAATTCGGGATTTGAAGCTTACTACCAGTACCGCAGAACAGGTGTACCAACATTTGATGTAGGTCCGGGTGTAGGTAACAGTAATAGAATTCCTAAGCGTTTTCAATACCCAGATATTGAACGCACAACCAATGGCGATAACCTTAAAGTGGCATTGCAGCGCCAGTATAATGGTGTGGATGACATTAACCAACTACCTTGGATTGTTAAATAAGAATTGATAACCGGCTGAAATTCAGTGTGGAAAATAAGGGGTGTTCCTCCGCTATAAACGGAGGAACATTTTCTTGAATAATATTTGATTTATTTTTTGCATAAATAATATAAAAGCACTAATATTGCACTCCCAAAACAAACAAGCGGATATTTGCCTTAAAGCTTAAAGAAACTTGTTTTTTGGATAGCCGGATTCCTTCTTAGCTCAGCCGGTTAGAGCATCTGACTGTTAATCAGAGGGTCGCTGGTTCGAGCCCAGCAGAAGGAGCAAAAGCGGATAACGAAAGTTATTCGCTTTTTTTATTTAAGGCTGGGTGAGAAGTTTATCCTGAACGCATGTGAAGGGAGCCCGGCAGAAGGAGCTTAAAAAAACCACAACTCTCGTTGTGGTTTTTTTGTTTAAGGTTTATTTTGGGCGAGAAGTTTATACCAAACAAAGCAGAATGAACTTTTTTGGTCGGAGCCATTAAGAAATTTACTTAATAACAGTACCTGCCGGTAATGTTACTTCTTCAATTTTTACAGGTACGTAGTTTATTGCCGTTGCATACGCTTTGAATTTTTTACCCTGCTCTACACCTAATACTGCCCCATATTTAGAAAATACATCAGATGGTCCACCTTTAAAAGGCAGTATAGCCGTTACCCACAATGTTTTTTCACCTGCAATTACCTCTGTACATTCAAAGCCCAGAATGTTTTTTTTCTTCGTTCCCAATTTTTCTTCAGCTTCTTTTTTTACTTTGATTTTTGTTGCGGTATATTTTCCTTTTTGTCTAATTACAGAATAGGTTCCAGCTTGCGTGCCATCAGAATAAATGTCTCCTTCATCATCCGTCGACATTTTAATGCTAACGCCATCAGATTCTTGATCTTCAGGAGTAGTGCTTGTAGTTTTTGTCTTTTTCCCATTAAAGTAAAGCTCTTCTTTATAAGTAGAAAATTCAGGAAGCATGTCCTTGTACTGCAGTTGGTCTGGCTTGAGGCCTGCATGGATATTAATGGTATTTTCGTAGGTTACCTTGCCCTGGGTTTTATCTTGGGCACTAGCGCTAAGTGTCAAAAAGGCTGTCGCTATTGTTAGAATAATTGCTGTTGTTTTCATTGCTATTTTTGTTTTTAATGATGTTTATTGTTTATTTCGACCTGGGAAAATGCCTGAATTTATAAATGGCGCTAAACTGGAAATAACGGCCCAGGGCATTGTTTTTCCTGTCTTCTATATAACCGCTGTTGCTGATCCGGTTGATGGCCTGATTGCGGTTTAACAGGTCCATTGCCTCTGCTTTTAGAGAGAACTGTTTGCCCAGCATTCTGCTCAGACCTGTATTGAGCAATACCACATTATTGTTGTAACCATTGCTTAAACCCAGCGCAGAAAGTACATCAACACTGGCCTCGAGTGTTGAGTTAAATGGAAGTATAACAACGCTTTCAGCACCGTAATTGAGCAACCAGTTTTTTTCGGGTAATTGGCTCGCCATAGAAAATTTACGTGAATTCCACGCAGCACTCCCCTTCAAACCCAAGCTGATACGGTTTCCCAGGTAATAATTAAAGGTTAATTGGGGCGTTAAAGAAAATACCCTAACATCATTCAAAATGCCATTGTTCATGATTCCGTTTTTGGCATATCCGGCATTGAATTCTGCTGTTAAAGATGATCCGTCATTATCAACTTTAAAACTATTGCCTGCGTTTAAAGAGACATTATAATTTCCTTTTAAATTTACCGGGATAATCAATTGCTTTCCGGTAGCAACGTTGATAATGGTATTGCTTACAATCTGTTTGCTGTACCGCATGATCTGCAGATTAGCATAAAGCGTATTTCCGGTAGTGGGTTTAAAAGCGTTAAAGCCAAAAGAAATATTCTGTGTTTTTTCCTGATCCAGCTCAGGATTTCCCTTACGTATAAATAAAGGGTCAGAATTATCCTCCAAAGGTTGTAAATCGCTAACTGATGGTAAATTGGTTTCCGTACTGTAGTTTAATGTTAATTTCTGCTGTTTCGATAACCTTAACTCTGCAAATAGTGATGGCAAAAAGGCCTGGTACGATTTATCTACCTCATAACTTTTTAGAATAGAATGACCTTTGACAGTGCTTTGCTTCCATAAACTGCTAATGGTGTAGTTTAATTTTTTATACCCTCCAGATAAGGAAACTTTGGTGTTGTATTCCCTCCGGCCTGAAGAGAAATTATCCGAAAGTCTGTCATCAGTCAGGTCGTATCTGCCCGTGCCCGCTTCCTTGTTGCTAACCGTTCTTAGGTATTTACCATCACTGAGGTAAAATCGTTGCCCAGCCTGTAAAAATAGATTTTTAGAAAGTGGTTCTGTAAAAACAAGGTTTCCATTGATACTGTAAACGTTTCCAGTATTCAGGGTTTGCTGGTCTATGCTTTCCATTGTATTTCCTGGTGCAGCATAAATATTGTTTGTAAAGTGGTTGAGGTAATTGCTCCTGTTGCCAAAATACTCAGGTTTAAGATCCAGCACCATAGTACGGCTCTTTTTTGCGAATTGGTATTTGAACATGGCATTTCCGCTAAAGAGGTCATTATTGGTGCTAATGTTCAGAAATTGTGTTCCATCATTAATCTTACCTGCATTATCGCCCGTTCTAACAGAGCTAAAAACTGTATTGGAATTGTTTTTTGCGGTGCTAAGATTAACCTTGGGACTGATTTTTACTGATAACCGCTTACTTAATCTGGTATCTATGCTCATATCTATCCGCTGACTGGCGTTAATGGTATTTCTATCTCCCGCCTGCAGGTAACTATAGGGAGCCTGTACCAGGTATTGTCTTAGGTAATCAAAATTTTCGGTTGTATTGTTGTGGTTAAAAAAGTAGCTGCTCCTCAATTTTAAACGATCGCCCCAATCGTTATTGAAATTTACGCCTCCATATTTGGTATCGGTTATGCCAACCGGGCGGACTAAAGCAGCTATGGCATCGCTGCTCCCCTGCAGGGATACACCTTTCATTCGTAAAAGTTCGGATAGTGCCGCTGGAGGTAAACTGCTTAAAGCATCTCTATTTTGACTAAGCAATTTAATGAGTTCGGTAGGGCTAAATCCTGATTTATTGATATCATTACCCTTTAAAATCAGCGATGCCTGTGTTTCATTTAAGAAACTATTAATATTAGTCCCTCCTTCATAATGGCCATTGTTACCTAAACCTGCATTTGCATTGCCAAAATAACCTCTTTTCATATTCTTCTTGGTAATCAGGTTAATGGTTTTTACCTTTTGGCCGTCTTTCACACCGGTAAATTCTTCCATATCACTTTTTTTATCTAGTACCTGTACCCTTTGTATCATATCTGCGGGGAGGTTCCTGGTGGCAACGGTGGGGTCGCTTCCAAAAAACTCTTTTCCATCTACCAGTATACGTTCTACAGTTTCGCCCTGTGCTTTTATGGCGCCGCTCTTATCAATGCTAACCCCGGGTAATTTTCGTAACAGATCTTCTGCCACTGCGTTTTCTTTGGTTTTAAATTTGGTTGCATTGTATTCAACGGTGTCGCCCTTCATACGTACCGGAGGTGTATTATCTTTAATGATTACATCTTTTAATTGTATGCCGTTATTGGGTTGCAGATACACAATAGGTGGAAGGGCCTTAAATTTACCCTCAGGGATACTGAAACGAATGAGCGTATCCGTATAGCCCATTGCATGGATCTTTAATTCGTAATCACCTTTCCGTATTTTGGCAAAACTGATTGTTCCTGTTTCGTCTGTTAAACTACTATAGTTAATAGCGGTATCGGTAAGCAGCCTGATTTTAACAAGTACATGGGTTAAAGAGAGGCCCGTATTGCCATCGAGAATCTTTGAATTTATTTTTTCCTGCTGGGCGAATACCAATTGACTAAGGCCAATAAAGAATAATAGGGCCTTAAACAGTTTGCGGTTTAGAATCTTCATGGCACAAAACTATCGTGCCATAGGGGCAAACTAGGTTAACGAAACTGAATATAACGTTAACGGATGTTAGAAAATGAACGTTGATTTTAAGTGATTAACTTATAACCCCTGCCACGTATATTTACAATCTGTACATTGGCATCATGAGAAAGATATTTACGCAGGCGTGTAATGTACACATCCATGCTGCGGGTATTAAAAAAACTATCGTCTCCCCAAAGTTCTATCAGCATTTCTTTTCTTTCGGTAATCTGGTTAAGGTTTGTGGCAAGCCGTTTCAGAATATCGGCCTCTCGTTGCGACATACGTTGCACTTCACCGCCGTAATGCAGCTCTTGGCGGTTTGGTACAAAAACATAATTTCCTAAATATAGCTGGTCATTTTGAACCGGTTGCCTGGCTTTTGTGCGTTTAATCAATACCTGGATCCGCATCAACAACTCTTCCATACTAAATGGCTTTTTGATATAATCGTCAGCCCCTGCATTAAAACCTTTCAGTACATCCTGCGTCTCGCTTTTTGCAGTTAATATAATCAAGGGTGTATGGTTGTTGGCAATTCTGATTTCAGTAATCAATGATAAGCCATCTTTTTGGGGCATCATAATATCTATAACGCATAAATCAGGTTTAAAACGTTGAAATTCAGTTGCGCCATCTACTCCGTTAATCGCATGCGCAACCTCAAAACCTTTCATTTCGAGGGTTTCTTTAATTATAGCCGCAAGTACAGGCTCGTCTTCTACGAGTAACAGTTTGATCTGATCAGTCATTTTTCTTGAGTTGAACGGTGAAAACAGAACCCTCCATGAGTTTGCTGCTTACGCTTATTTTCGCATCCATTTTCGATAAAAGGCTTTTAACATGACTAAGACCCAGGCCATAGCCTTTTACATCGTGCAGGTTTCCCTGTGGCACCCTGTAAAATTTGTCGAAAATAAAGGATTGATGGTGTTCGGGAATTCCGATCCCCTGGTCGCTAACCGAAAGCCAATAAAACCGCTGATCTTCTGTAACAGAAATCTTAATATATTTATCTGAAGTGCTGGTATACTTGATGGCATTATCTATAAGGTTCGAAACAATTGTTTTCAATGCTTCAGGCCAGGTTTTGATCACTTTGTCGTTGATTTTAAGGTCGAGTTCGATGTCGATCCCGGGTAGCTCCTTGAAACGCAAAACCGTAGCTTTGAGCAGGTCTTTCAGATTTATCTTTTCAAATGGCCCCAATTTATTATCTGTATGTTCCATTTTAGTGAGGTCCAGGATATTATCGATCAGGTGCTGTAATTTCTGAAGCTCGTTTCTGCTTAGGTTAAGGTATCTTTCTGTCTTTTCGGGATTTTTCATCCCCTCAAAATTTAACAGTACATCGTTGGTGGTATTTAAAATAGACAGCGGAGTTTTTAATTCGTGGCTGATATTGCTGATAAAATCGTTTTTCATCACCTCCAGTTTTTTCTGTTTGTCTATTATGCGCCACAATATCCATATACAGCCTGTAATCAGCATAACAAGTAAAAAGGAAAGTACTATAGGCCAGATCATTTTAACAATCAATAATTTGTTTACCCCCGCAAACCGGGCCCTAATGGTATTGCCCTGAACTTTGGTTTGAACAAAATTTGAATCGTCACTATTTGGTACCGCCTGTCCTTTTTTATATATCACTAGTTTAAACTGAATTGTAATGCCTTGGTTTTTAAGTCCGTTCCGGTAATTTTTTTCCAACATGGATGGGTTAACAGCACCCGAAAGACTCATAGATAATATGCCTGAGAGAAGCTGCCCTATATCTGTATCTGCACTACCGATTTTAACGGTAGCAGGGCTTATTTCTTTTAATAATGGAGTGGTTGGTTTATCCTCCTCTTTTGTCTCTTTGGTTTTAGTGGCTTTTGCGGTATCCGTATCGGTTATAGAAATATTGGTAGTTTGCTGCTCATAGTTATGGCCAGCCACAGTTTCTAGAATAGTAGCATCATATGCCTTTTGAAGCGCAACAGTAGCCGTTTGTTTAAAGTTGGTTTGTTGGTTTATATAGGTGTTATGCAGCCAATATAGTTGAAAAACCAATACTGCCATTGCGGTAGGGATAGTGATGTACCAGATACGTTTAGCAATAAAATCCATAAACAAATATAAGTTAATGATTTTCAATGCGCTATGTCTGTTAACAATAGTTAACTAAACTGCAACAATGATTAACTTTCGCTAAGGATTTAAAAAAATGGGTAATTATACCTAATTGATTAGAGGCTTAATATTACTTTCATTATCCTGCTAAAGAAATTTGAACAGAGGGCTTTAACCTTTTTTAACTATCTTTTATTTCTTTTTCGCTAGCTGTAATTGGTGATAAAAATTGAATGCACTGTGTCCGTTAGCTCCGGCGGGCAGGTTATTTATCCCCGGTTTTAAAGTCGATCAGATAGCGTTTAATCCTTACGCCGTTTATATCCCTAAAACCTTCGCCAAGTACAAGCTGATATTGTTTGTTGGGTTTTAGCTCAACTTCGAATTCGGTAGTGGTGCCATCTTCCGAAAAGCCAAGAAAGTTTTTGATCATCATCGAATTATCTTTACCCAGTGGTCCAAAATCAAAATTCCTGAAGCGTTTGTCCATAGGTTTAGAAAACACAACCTTAATTTTGTAATTCAGGGTGTCGCCTGAATTGCCTTGTTTTTCGGGGGTGGCACTTAGCACAAACGGACGTTTTTTTTCATATTCGATCTCTAATTGTTTAATCTTTTGATCAAAATAACCCGATCGATCTACATAAGCATAAAGGGCATCCATATTATTGTAGTCGAGCTCAATCATCTCTGCAATTGCCCTGGCTTTATCTGTTGCTTTTTCATAACATTGTTCAGCGATGGCATAACCCACATAATATCCCAAATCCCTCACCCCAAAAGAATTTTCGGCATTGCTATATAGCCAAAAGCCATACCCGGTATTGAACATCTGCTGTGCAAATGCCTCCTTAATGCTTGCTGTATGAGTTTTGCCATAGGCCAGTGCAGGCGCGGTAGAAGGATTAGCCATTACCTTTTCGGAAAGAAATTCGGCGACGCCTTCCATTACACATTGTGCCAATAAATTGTCGCCCATGTTTGTTTTTTGCTGGGTATGCACATATTCATGTACATTGGTATACACCAGGTTATCTAAATGTTCGCTGGTAAAAGCAATCTCGCTTCCAATCAGTACCATATTCCCTTTGGAGGTTCCGCCACTTCTGAAAGCACCTACGGTAAAATAGATTTCTGCCGGTTTTAAGGCCGGATAAAGCTGTTTAAACTGATCGATTTTGGCTGCAATGGCTTTGACATAATCTTTCGCCTTTAACGTATTGCTGCGGATGGCGTTAAAATAAGTCTGTTTTTGGGTAATAATATCCAGGTATTCTTTGGCGGTATATCCTCTTGCCTCCATCATGGCTTTGAGTCCCGGCGTACCTTTATCAAGAAATAATCCTTTGAGGTAACTGTACTGTAAAACGGTATCTTTTGTAGCATTGATTTTGTCGTAGGCCTGCCAAAAATGATCAATGTCGGTAGTAATCAGGTTTACATTTCGTTGCGCCAAAACACTTTGTGTAATGGAGGTGCAAAAGAGGGCTGCGAAAATTAGGACTTTATTCATGTGGTAAAAGACACAGATAAAACCGGAATGTGACAGGGTTGGTTATTTTTTTTGACAAAATGGATTTACAAAAGAAACGGCTGGGAGTTTTTGGAGAGAATAGGAATACTAGCGCACTTGCATCGAAAATTCTATAAAAAACATGGGTTAATCTATCAATGGAAAAGTTTAAAATAGATAATAAAGCTTTAACTTTACTGAAAAAAAACATGAAAATATCTATTTTAACCGTGCTGCTCGCGTTTGTTACTACATTTTCTTTTTGTCAGGAAAATAATAGTTACAGATCATCATTAACGAAACTATTACAGGTGTCAGGCTCTGAAGCGGCTTATAAAGGTGCTTTAAGTCAAATGATCTCAATATTTAAGCAACAACAATCGAGTGTTCCTAATGAATTTTGGGATGAGTTTAGTATTGAAATAAATAAAAATGCAATCAATCGGGTTGTTGATCTGATTTTGCCAATATACCAGAAGCACTTAACAGAGGCAGATCTTCAGGGCGTAATTGCATTTTATGAGACACCTGTAGGTAAAAAATTCGCTGAAAAAACGCCTCTGATTACTCAGGAATCGATGATTGCAGGTCAGGAGTGGGGTAAGCAAATTGGGCAAAAAGTAGTGGAGAAACTTAAGGCCAAAGGCTATATAAAAGAATAGCTTCCATACTATTCAGAACAAAATTTACTAAAACTTATACCGCACTAACCATAGTCCGGTCCGTTTACTGTTTGCTTACTATTTCAATAAATGACGAATTGAAATCCCATGCATTAAGGATGTTGCAGATATTTACTTTAAATGTTGATTTAACCCCAAATGGGTATTTAATAATCGAGAATACCTGCTTTGTAAGTGTTTTATTATTCCTTTTGTTGGAAGTATGGTTTCTTTTTTCGTTTATTAAACGTGTTAATTTGAAATTGTTGACTTAGGTAATTTACGATATAAATGACTATTCACGTCTTTTTATGGAAGTAAATACTGCTGTTAGATTGGGCTGATTTATATTTTAAGATCAAAAAAGAATATGTCGGTATTAGATATTAATAAAATTGACTTTATTGGCACTGACAGGCAAACCGGGGAAGTAATTTTAACCATTTCAGATCATATCAATTGGGACGACACTCAATATCATTTATCTGCCTTACAAGAAAAAATCAACGCTTATTTAAATTTTATCGATAGCGAAGAGATTTATAAAGAATATCCAAATGCTATAGGTAAGAAATTAATAGTGCAAATAACCGGGAAATATCATATAAACAAGGAAGGGCATGAATTTATAGAGAAAGTTGCCGCCTTTTTAAATAATGGGGATATCGGTTTCGAAGTTAAATATGGTGCATAATTATTTACATAGTGCAAGAATTAAATAGTTAAATAAAATCGCAATACCCCAAATAATAATGAATAAAGATAGATATTATAATTTTTGGTTGGCTTTTGTGAATATTAGAGCAGGAGAAGGTTTTAAGTTTAATGATTTAATAGATTTGGGAGCAGATGGAGTGAATAGTACGTATGCTGGAGCCTGGGCAAATATCATCATAAAAGCCGGAGATATAAATGGAGCGATTGAAATTATACCCCAGGGTTTAAAGGAGTTAAATTTTGATGTCGTTTTTATCGATAAGATAGAAAATATTGCATCATTGATGGAATATAAGCAGATTAATGAACTTGTTGTTGCTGAAGTAGATTGGCTTGAAAAAAGTACTTATGTTTTTAAGATTAGCGATAAGCTATTCCCTTATGGATAGAGATAACTAAAATCCATTACTTAGGGTATCAATCTAAGAAAAATGGAGTGTATTTGCATGATGTTAAAAGTTTTAAAATTGTTAAAGTCAGGAAGCTTTAAATAGATTAGTTTATAAGAGAACTGAAAATGGAGATTTAACTGAAATATTTTTGGAGAACGATGTTTTTACTGAATTAAATAAACTGGTCTTTTCCAGATCATTAATCAATTGGCTCATTCCAATATTGATGATTTCGAAGACGATGCAATAACCGAAGAAGCCTATTTAAATGATGTAATCAATAGTGGTATTTTTAATCGACCTTAAAAACATAAAGCCAAATAATAAAAATGGAAAAAATTTTAGAGTATATATTTAATGATATTTTGGAAATATCAGACATCGGTATACAAAAAAAACTTTGGCTGAACGAAAATAATGATACTGGCTTAATTTCGTCATATATTGAATTAATGAGCAGGTTATTCGACGATCATAACCTTAGTAATGTTATTAAAAACAAAGAAATTACCCGTGAACTAAAACCGGAGTTAATTTCTGCAATCAAAAAGCTTGAAGAGGCTTTAGATAATTATGTTGAAAAAGAGACCGATAAGGAAATCATTTTAGATCCTAAATGGATTGAAATTTCGGAACAGGCCAAAACCGTAATTAAAATGTGGCCTTAGCCCGATTTCTTTTCCGAAGATGCAGACTTTAAGCTTAGTATTTTATACAATGTTTGGAGTGAAATAATTAAATGAATTTTTGTGATACTGATTAGTGATATGAAGGTTAGTGCTTTAAGTTTGATTATGGTGATTGTTTTCCTTTTTGGATGCGTAAGAACTCACCAAATAAATACAGTTGAAAGTAAAAGCGCTGATTCTGCTGTTAAAAAAACGACCGAGGATAAATGGCTGGATTCTATTACTGCCGCTTCGGGCGATCGCCCGGATGAAGAGCAGGAACCGCCATCGCTGGCAGAAGAAAAAAAAAGTTTGATCAACAGCTACAACAATGTTAAAGTGATAGATACTTTATTAGAGGTTAAGGATAGTTTACGGTTTTACTCCAGATTTTATTGTCTGAAAAACAGCCGTATTACCATTCCAAAAAAATATGTTTTTGAGGAGAAGAACCCCGTAGATTTTGTTACTTACCATTTTGCCAATTACATTAAAATATCGAAAAAAGGCAAAACAGTATTTGAGAAAACAATTGTAAAAAAAGATTTCGATGGGGTTTTAAACGATCAGCTAAAAAGATATGGAGTGCTGCACGGCCCTTATTTAAAATTTGCTAATGATACCTTTAATGTGGGATATTCTGTTTCGATACCCATTACAGATATTGGAGTGGGCGTATCAGTAACTGTTAGCAAAAACGGAAATTATGTTATTACAGGAAATTAAAATCCTGGATTTTGTGTTTTAAATTAACCCCGTTATTTTTAAAAAAAATATGCGCTTCAGTATGAGAAAAATATTATGGTGTATGTTGCTCACTATTGCAATATCCTGCACTACTCCTGGTGTAAAGATTAACGAATCTATCATCACTGAATTAGCCAAGCATGATTTTAAAATTCCTTCAGTTCATGGTTTTGCCTTAATATTTATCTGCTGTAAAGAAAATTATAAAGCTTTTACGAACATTAATGTTTTACATAAAATTTTTATAAAACATTATTCCGAAAAATACCCGGATTTCAGGTCGTTTTTATCTGAAGTGTTAAATCAGAGCATAAATTTTTCGGAAAAAGATCTGGATAACTGGCAAATCGGCCATTTTAAATTAGATACCAATGTTCAAGAAACATATGCGAAACTAGCGATGCCTGATTTTATAGCTAGATATTTTGATTCAACTGAAGATAAAAAGGTCCTTGCTGTTAAAACAGAATATCATAAAGATGCATATTCAATTTTATATTATTGTTTTATCAATAATTATAAAATCACATTAAACGATTACCAGGGTAAGTATTTTATAAGTGGTTTTTTTGACAGACAATAATTACTATTAATTTAACTTATCATCTTGTAAAGACAAAAAAGAAAGATGAATTTTTCAATACCTTATTAAGTTAAGATCCCGTAGAAACTGAAAAATGAACAATAACAACTACATTTCGAGAGGTGGCTGTTTTAGTTTTGCATTAGCTGATGGCTGGGCGGAATACGATGATGGAGACGAAGCTACAGATGCATTCTGGAATGAAGATGAGACCCTATGGACTGGTAATTTTAGAATCACTTCTTTTCAATGGCCAGATGTAACTAACTCAGGAGTGGATAAAGCTGATGAATATATTACAACAGAATTGATCGAAAATGAAGGAGCAAAGAAAATAAAACTGGGTGAATACGATTGTGTATATTATAAGAAAGAATCACCACAGAAGGAAGACAATCTTGTAATTTATTATTGGAGTATCGGAAAACGCAATAATTTATTTTTGTGCACATTCTCCATTGATAAGCAACAGGAGGCATTACCTGTTAATTTGAGAGAACTGATGTCGGTCCAAAATATGATCGCCAGTATCAAAATTATCTAAGTCATATTTAAAACCAAATTATGCTGACTAATATCGATCAGGAGACCATGGATATAGATTGGTTTTTTACCAATACCGAACATGTTGGATTTGTTGCCTCTGGGGCTGGGAAATTGCCGGCATCTATTTCCGAAAACTGGGAGGAGAGCAGGCGGATCAGTTTGTTCTTTGATGAATTACCGGTCACATCCGACATTATAATCAACCCAAAACTTGCCGGAATTATTAATTCAAAAGTGGATGATGAGTATTTGCATGGTTTTGTTGCCATGGCCATGAGGGGATTTTTTGCTTTTGATAAGACCATATTAGGTAACTTTTCTGATTTAAGCTATCACCTGGTGGCTTCGCCGGTTAATCCGCTTGATTTTAATAAACTGCCCGTGGAGATAAAAAGAAAACTGATAAGATCGAGATATACGGGGGTATTAAGTGAAAACGTGAATATTAGCGAAATAACTTGAGTATTAAACTTGAATATAACATTTAACACAGTACAGACATGATAAAATAAATTGAATAAGCTGTTCAATAAAAAAACAGGCAACGAATTTTTCGTGCCTGCCTTTGTTAAAATATCAATAATTTTTTGCCAGTAGTAACTATAATAAACTATCCCTGGTGCTCGGGCATACCGTTCGGATCCATCCAGCAATATTCCCAATGGTGGCCATCCAGATCGTCGAAACTATGCTGGTACATAAAACCATAATCGGTAGCCGGATTTGGTACCGTAGCACCTGCAGCCACAGCCTTATCAACCATTTCGTTAACCGCATCTTTACTATCAGCCGATAGGGCAATGGAGCATTCTATTGCTTTGCTGGTATCTACAATTTCTTTTGTGGTAAAAGTCTGGAAAAAAGGTTTGGTCAAAAGCATTACATAAATCGTATCGCTGATGATCATACAGGTTGCTTTTTCGTCGGTAAATTGCGGGTTAAAAGTATAACCAAGTTTCGTGAAAAATTCTACTGATCTGTTAAGGTCGCTAACGCCCAGGTTAACAAAAATTTGAGTTGCCATATTTGTTTTTCTTTTTAGTTTATTCAAAGATACAGCAATGGTTGATTGGAGGATATGCGTAAAAGCGACAAGTTAAGGGGTTAAATGCGACGGAGATAAAAATGGTTCATTGGTTCATTTGGCATTGGTTAGCATAATTTCGAAAAGACCTGCAATGAGATCTTTTTTCACTCTAGGCTTATTTCCTCATCCATCTTACATCTTCCAATATTGCTGGTTTTTCCCCGTAGATAACGGTGATACACGCAGAAGTTTTTTATTGACCCTTAAATTGATTATTGAAAATTGGTCATTGAAATTTATTCCCTCATCCATCTTACATTTTCCAATATTGCTGGTTTTTCCCCGCAGATAACGGTGATACACGCAGAAGTTTTTTATTGACCCTTAAATTGATTATTGGAAATTGGTCATTGAAATTTATTCCCTCATCTATCTTACATTTTCCATATTAACATTCATTAGCTAGCATAATTTCGAAATACAATGATTACCTCATAAGTTAAACATGTATGGATCGGATAGAATAACTTTCTGTTTTGTAATCTAATGATAAAATAAATCTCCTGATGCTGCAAATACCATCTGAGCGCTTAATTTTGCACGCAATTGCTGAAAAATAAATCCCGCATCCACTCATGACCGTATTCGACCTCTTGATCAACGATAAGGAACAGGTAGATTTAACTGATATCCACTTAAATGATACCGAAAGGGAAACAGTTGTTGGTTTGCTCCGCGAACACCGCTTTGTGGATGAACTGAAAACATTCGGCCTCCCGGTAAACAATAAAGTATTGTTGTACGGTAGTTCCGGCTGCGGTAAAACCATGACAGCGAAGGCCATTGCAAAAGCCCTGAATAAAAATATCCTGATCCTCAACCTCAGCAATATCATTTCGGCAAGGGTAGGCGAAACCTCACAGCATGTTAAAATGGTATTCGATAAGGCTGCACGCGAAAAAGCAGTATTGTTTTTGGATGAGTTTGACCAAATCGGTAAAGCCCGCGAAAACGACTCGAAAGACGTAGGCGAAATGCGAAGACTGGTAAACACCATTATCCAGCTTTTCGATTATTTTCCTGAAAACGCTTTACTCATCTGCGCCACCAACCATATCGATATCATCGATCCGGCTCTGGTTAGAAGATTCCAGCTTAAGCTAAAATACGAAATGCCCCGAAATACCGATCTGGATGTGTTTTATGATGGTCTTTTGGCAAAATTTCCCGAGCGGTTTCAGCAAACTGCCCGTAAATATGATATCTCATTTGCAGAAGCTAAAGATTACATTTTTACCAAGCTCAAAAACGAGATCCTGGATGAACTGGAAATGTCGCAGTGAAAGAACAGGTGGTATAAGGAAAACGTAGAGATAACTGTTACTACATTAACGATATAAACCTTTATTCTGGTTACAGAGGCAGGCGATAATTGTTATTTCAATAGCTCAACCGTACCTTCCATACTGGCACTCCCTCTTTTTCCCCTTTCACTTTTTTCATCGGCAAATGTGCTAAATGTAGTTACTTTTTTTGCTTGTAAATCGATCACCTGACTAACTGAAAAGCCATCTTTCTCTATCCAGTTTAAAAAATACTGATGGTCGTTCAATGGTTTATAAAAAATCTTTTCATCCCCCTCGCTACTTGTTCCGTTGGCTGTGGTTTTCCAGTGCAGTGTGCTATCGCTGCTATAGGTAACTTCGGCTTTAAAATCAGGATAGGTAATTATTGCTTTTTTGCCGATTAGGGCATATTCGCCTGTTTTTGCTTTTTCTGTATTCTGACAGGCTGCCAGAACCGATGCTGCTGATAATGCAAAGAGTAGTTTTTTCATTGGGATGCTATTTTAATGGGTGGTTTATCTGCTGTGTTTAATTGTTTTTCCCTGTTCCCAAAATGTTCATAATGGCTTTCATGTGTGTTACAAGCTCATTTTGGGATTTGTTGGGTAATGGATTGATCAATAAGCCGATCTGCTCGTTCGACTCCTGGTTCAGTTCGTGGAAGATTTTTAATCCCTTGTCGGTTAAATGGAGTAAGGATACCCTGGCATCGCTTTTTGATTGCGCTTTACCCACCAGACCATCTTTCTGCAATTTTTTAAGAATACGGCTCAAATAGCCTTTATCCATATCCAAAGCAGTTATGATATTGGCTGCATTGGCCGGTTTACCAATATGAATCTCGTACAGAATCCGGGCTTCTGCCAACGAATAACCATTGTAAAGCAGGTTGCCATCAAGCAAACCGATCAATGAGGTGTAAAAGCGGTTAAATGCCCTGATGGTTTGTATGGTTTCTTCGTTTTTCTGCATTTTATCAATCCTTTAAAAGTATTTAGCTTTTAAACCGAAGCCAAATATATAATATGTTTCTCAGTTCAAATTGGGAAATCGCGTTCCTTTTTAAGCGCCCTGCAACCCCAAATCTTATTACCGGCCGTGCCACCTAAACCTGATGGAAGCAGTACGAAGTACAGCGTACAGCAGGATTGTATTGCCCCAAATGCTACCGAACCTGCTTTCCAAAAAAAATATTTACGGTGCGTTTTGATTTTGAAAAGTAAAACCTATGTTTTATTGCAGGTTTAGAGGACAAAAAAAATGGAGCTTAAAAATCCATAAACAATTAAGCAAGATGGAGGTCGTAGCGGAGTTCCGTTAAGGGTTTACCAAAAGCATCCGAGGGTTTTTCTTCGCTGAGTACAAATCCAAACCGCTCGTATAACGAAATTGCCGCCTCTTGTTCGTTGGTTGTCCAAAGGTATGCATGCTTAACATTGCTGCTTTTCACGAAATCAACAAATGCCTCCATTAACTTTTTCCCCAATCCAATGCCGCGGTATTCGGGCCGGAAAATAAAATACCTGAATTGTATCGCAGTGCCACGGTGCTGGCCAACAAGAAAACCGATAATTCTCTCTTTATGCTCGCAGATCCAAACCATATCTTTTTGGGGATTATATTCATTTGCAAAATCCCTTAATCCACCCAGCACGTAAGCCTCAAAATTTAATCCATAACCACATTCTTCAGCATAAAGTTCGCCATGTACATAAGCGATATAGCCCAGGTCGCCGGGTTGCAGTGTATTCCTGATGAGTACATCTGCCAATTCTATTTTTGTTGTATCTGCTGTCATTGTGTTATTAAATTTTTATCGTACAAATAAAATAAAAAAGGTTGACAAAGTCAACCTTTTTTATTTTGATGAATTTGAAATGATAAATAACATCGGTCATCCCTAAAATGTGCTAATACTTCCGTGTTTTGTATAAACCGGCGGCTGATATGCGCAATACCTTTGTTATCAATATTTAAACAAAGAAAAAAATGTCGAAAATAATCTTAATTACAGGTGCCTCACGTGGCTTTGGTAAAATCTGGGCAAAAGCCCTTTTAGAACGTGGCGATAAAGTTGCCGCAACAGCAAGGAACATCAATGATTTAAACGATCTGGTTGAAAGTTATGGCGATGCCGTGCTTCCTTTACAACTGGATGTAAATAACCGCGACGAAGCTTTTGGAACAATAGCTAAAGTTAAACAGCATTTTGGGCGTATTGATGTGCTGATCAACAATGCCGGTTTTGGTTTGTTCGGTGCAATTGAAGAAACAACTGAGGAACAGGCACGTGCACAGATGGAAACCAACTTTTTTGGGCTCCTTTGGGTAACACAGGCGGTAGTTCCAGTGATGCGCGAACAAAAATCAGGACATATCATTCAGGTATCGAGCTTTTTGGGATTGGTTACTTTACCTGTACTGGGCTTGTACAACGCCTCTAAATATGCCGTTAACGGTTTAAGCGAAACCCTGGCTACTGAGGTAAAAGGATTTGGTATCAATGTAAGTTTAATCGAGCCAAATGGTTTCTCAACAGACTGGTCGGGTGCCTCTGCCTTCCAAACAGAGCCTCTGGAAGTTTACGCACCGGTTAAACAGGCTTTTGCTGAAGGAGCAACCCCTGATACCTGGGGCAAACCAGAGGCCACAGCCCCTGCGGTTCTGGCTTTGATTGATAGCGAAAATCCACCTTTACACTTCCTTTTAGGTAAAGTGGCCTATCCGGGTGTAAAAAAAGTTTATGCAGAACGTTTGGCCGAGTTTGACGAGTGGGCAACCGTATCGGCCGATGCACACGGTCATTAATCAATCATATTAAAGTTTTAATACTACTAGCTATGCCTATAATTGTGTAGCTTGTAGTACATTTTTTTAAAGGATGAAACATTATAAAAGTTTAATCGAGCTGCACAGCGCCAATGGCTTTCCGCCACCTGCACATCCGCAGTTTAGCATTTACCAGTGTAATAATCAATGTTCTATCGGTGATAGGGAGTTTACGAGCGATTTTTATATGATCGGCTTTAAAAAGGTGAGGGCAGGGCATGTTCTTTACGGGCGTACCAAATACGATCACGAAAGCGGCTCGATGATGTTTTTTAAACCCCATCAGCTCATCCAGATGAAAAACCTTGAGCTGGAGGAAGATGGTTTTTTGATCTTCATCAACGAAGATTACCTGAACGGACATATTTTACATGAGCTAATCAAAAAATACCATTATTTCGATTACGAGGCAAACGAAGCGCTGCACCTTTCGCCAATGGAAGAAAAAACGGTATGGGATCTTTACCGTAAAATTGAAACCGAGTATAATAATAATCAGGATGAATACAGCCGCGAATTGATTTTGGCCAATGTAGATACCTTGTTAAAGTATAGTCAGCGGTTTTACAAACGCCAGTTCCTTAACCGTGCAGAAGTTTCGGGCAAAACAGTAACCAAATTTAATGAAGAGGTTAACCGCTATATCAATAATGGATTGTTAACCAGCAAAGGTTTACCCTCAGTGCAGTATATGGCCGAACGGCTAAATATTTCGGCTGGTTATTTATCTGATGTTTTAAAACAGGAAAGTGGTAAAACGGCTTTGGAACATATTCATATCTATTTAATTTCCGAAGCTAAAAACCGTTTGATCGGAGAGGATAGATCAGTTTCGGAGATTGCTTATGCACTTGGATTCGAGAATCTGTCTTATTTTTCGCGTTTGTTTAAAAAAGAGGTAGGAATTAGTCCGAATGTGTTTAAGAAACAGTTGTTGAATTAATTTCAATGTTTAACCGCAAAGAGCGCTGAGATAAGCGCAAAGTATGCAAAGTAAGGGGTTAAACTTCTGACTTTCTAACTCCATCATCCATTTTGCATTTTCCATTATTTACGCTGAGATTAGTTTTTTTATTGTAAGCTATACTGGTGACTCCGATCTTTCTGTAATCTTTTACCATTAAGGAGTTAAGGGCATTAAGAAAATTTTTGCCCCTTGTTTTGTGCTATTTATCTCCGATCTTTCTGTAATCTTTTACCATTAAGGAGTTAAGAAAATTAAGGTGGATTTTGGCTTGTTGATATGGGTATCTATCTTCGGACCTCGGTCTTCGGACTTTTTTTACCATTAAGAAATTAAGAACATTAATAAAATTTCTGCGCCTAACTTTTATGCTATTTATCTTCGGACCTCGGACATCCGACTCATGAGACTTTTTTACCATTAAGAAATTAAGGTCATTAAGAAGGGCTTGGCATATTGATTTTTGCTATCTGTCTTCAGACCTCGGACCTCCGACTCTCGGACTGTTCCATCCCACATCATCCATTTTACATCATCCAT
>NZ_DJDT01000291.1 GCF_002432345.1 Pedobacter sp. UBA5917 | reverse complement strand
TAACCGTTGATGGCAGAAACGATAATTCTGCCGGAATGAGTTTGTTCGAGCTTACCAAATTAATGCACTGGCTGGGCTGTAGCACAGCAATAAACTTTGATGGTGGGGGCTCTACCACGCTATGGGTAAATGGAATGCCCGATGGCGGTGTAATCAATTATCCAACAGATAATAAAAAGTGGGACCACGAAGGGCAACGGAAGGTGGCCAATGTGATATTGGTAAAGAAACAGGCCAAAAGATAGAAACCCGTGAAAGCAACACTGCTTAAAAAAACTTATTTTAGCCCAAGATTTTTGTTGAAATGATTAAAAATACAATATACCTTTCCTTTTTTGTGCTTTTGCTCGGTGCCTGTAAAATGGGTACCAAAACCAGCGACCCAACCTTGAGGGATTTTACTTTCGAACCGGTTAAAGGCATCCGTTATGTTGAAGTAAAACGCCGGTTTAAAGATGGATATTCTTTTAATCAGGACGGTTTTATGCAGAAACCCTCCTGGATAATCGAAGTGGTTAAAGAAGATACCATGTCGGCATGGAGCCCACAGAAACACAGGATGCAGAATTTTTACATGCAATACGATCATGGAAATGTATATAATTTCGCTGCTGAATTTTTTAAGGTAAAACATGTTAGTAAGGATAGTCTGGTTTTCCAACGGATACAGGTTGATGGGAGAGTAATCGCTTCTGATGTGCGTTCGGATGTATATATGACTTTTTATGCGCAGGATTACATTAAAAATAAGTTAAAGGCCAAAGCAGAAGACCTGCAAAAACCAACCAGGGCCGATACGGCTTTTATCGAAAAACGTTCTGCCAAAGTAAACCTTAATAGCGATAGTGCTTTTGCGGCTACAGATCCGGTACAGTTTATTACAAAAAGCAAAATTGCAAGGGTAGAAAAAATCAGTACGGTAGATCGGGCAAACAATAGAACAGAAGCTTACGATTACATGTTCCCACAGTATATTATCAGGATTGATAAAGCGTATAAAGATTTTGCTTACCAGGTTGCTGCCGTGGTAGATTTTCAGGGAGGGATACATGTAAAAACCATTTATAACGTATTGCCTGAAAACGCGGAGGCCAAAAAGAAGGTGGCCCAGGGCATTGCCGATATCTACGTTCGGAACCTTTTTAACGTGGCTCCGGGAACAACTTTAGGTGTGCCCCACAATAGTGAAATTACTTTGACAATGATTGGTAAGGCAAGTAAAAAGCCTTAATAATCTGATGTTTACAAAATTTTAACGTTAAAAAAATGTTAAAATTTTATTTTGATTTTAAAAATTAAAACTTACCTTGCATACTTAATTTAATATTTAATACAATGCAAGAAGGCACAGTAAAATTCTTCAATGTAACTAAAGGTTTTGGCTTTATTATCCCTGCGAATGGCGATAGCGAAATTTTTGTTCATTCAACAGGTCTTATCGACGAAATCCGTGAAAACGACAAAGTACAGTACGAAGTTGCTAACGGTAAAAAAGGCTTAAACGCCGTTAATGTGAAAGTAATTTAATTTATTTATCATATTTACAATGAGCCTCGATTACGTCGGGGCTTTTTTGTTTTTTGTCGTAAGTATCATCTATTTTATAATCCATTTTCCGCTTTTATGCCCCACTATTTTATTATTCCAGGCCTGGGTAATTCAGGGCCGAACCATTGGCAAACCCACTTCGAAAAATCAGGGGGAAACTTTACACGCATTAACCAAAAGGAGTGGGATGCCCCGGCCAATAAAGATTGGATTGAAAACATAGAAGCGGCACTTGATGGTTACGATTTGAACGAGGTGGTTTTAATCGGCCACAGTTTGGGCTGTACAGCCATTGCCAATTGGGCAAAAACTTATCAAAAGCAGGTTAAAGGTGCTTTACTGGTTGCGCCAAGCGATTTAGAAGCACCAAAATACAATTTTGATACACCGGGATTTGATGGCGTGCCTTTGGATAAAATAAACTTCAAAAGCGTTGTGGTGGCCAGTACAAACGATGAGTGGGTAACTTTAGAAAGAGCCGAATTTTTTGCCAGACATTGGGGCAGCGAATTCATCAATATCGGAGAAGCCGGGCACATTAATGCCGATGCCGGTTTTGGCGAATGGCCAGAAGGATTGGCGATTTTGAAGACGTTGGGTTAAAAGGCTCCCGCCGATTTCGCGGAAAACGCAGATCAAAATCAATCAGCGTAAATCGTTTTGATCTGCGGGAAAAATAATTAGCCGTAGTTTATATGTGCTTAACTACCCTAATTACGTCATCTCGAGCGGAGTGCAACGTAGTCGAGAGATCCACCTAGTCAGATTTCTCTCCCGAATATTCGGGACGTTTCAGTCGAGATGACGACTATTTTTATTTATGTATCTTTTTCCTCAAAAACTGATCAAGAAATACCAATCCAATTGCCAGATCAACAAATAAGAAACTATACAGCACAGTTGGCGTAATATATTTATCTAAATTAAAGTTTAAATTGGCGTCCAGGTCAAACTTAGGCAGGCTTATGTTCGAATTGTATAGCACATAACCGAATAGGGCTAATAAAGAGATCACGAAGAAACCACCAATGCCATAAATAATCTTTTTATCAACCCGGGTTTTCAGGGCTATAGGTGTAGGCTCCAATGCTACGCTTTCCATCACATTCCGGGTAAAAGACATCGATGGTTCATCCAGATCGAGCTCGCTAAAAACCGAATTAAGTTTTAACAGACCTTCGTACTGCGATTTAATTTCAGGATCAGATGCTATTTTTTCTTCGATAGCTTTTTGGGCCGATCCGTCTAAATTGCCATCTATATAATCCCAAAGCTGTTGTTCTATTGCATTCATAGTAACTCCTTTACTTCGTCTTTTAACAAATATTGTAATTTTTCTTTAAGCCTTTGCCTTGCCCGGTGCAATTTTACTTTTACTGTATTGGGCTCCATGTGCAGGGCTTCGCCAATTTCTTCCAAACTCTGCTCGCCTTTGTAAAAAAGGGTAATAATGGCAGCATCATCGGGCAAAAGTTGGGTAATGGCTATATTTAAAAAAGCATGACTGTCCTGTTTTTCGTATCCGTTGGCATTAAAACCCGAAGTATGGTTCTCGAGCTGTAAAATAGTGCTTTCATCATGTATTGAGGAAGTATCCAAGCGGCTTTTCCGCAAAAAAGTCATAGCTGTAGTATAGGTAATGGTATACAGCCAGGTACTAAATTTAGCTGTTTGCTTAAAAGTGCCTAGTGCTTTATATGCCTTTACAAAACAATCCTGGGCAATTTCTTCGGCATCTTCCCTGTTTTTTGCAAACCTTAAAGCAAGCGTAAATACAAAGCGTTGGTGGCGTTTAACCAACAGCGCATACTGATCGGTTTGCCCGTTCAATACGTTTTGTATCAGTGCTAAATCGGTAAGTTTTTGCTCCATGTTTAGCTTTAAGACTACATCAAAGATAAGTAGGTTACACGTGGAACATCATTTTTAATTATTTATTGTTATTCTGAGTCTACGAAGAATCTAGTGGAGAAGGCTTGATTAAATTGTTGTATTTTTTTGGAAATGAAGGGTCTGTTTTTCTTGGCGGCTGCAGTCCTGCTGTTCGCTGTAGCCCCTCATACTTCGGAGCTGCCGCTGCCATCAGGTTTATATTACTGTGGCCTGTATTTAAACCTGGCTATTAACACTGAATCTGAAAACTAGCCCCGGGTGAAGCGCTACCCTGCAGGGTTGAAGAATGAAACCCGAAGGGTAAAAGCGCAACACGGGAACCAATTTAGTTACTTGTAGAGGCATTGCGCTCCAAAAAATATTTTTGCCCCTTAAACTTCCGAAGTTTTGCCAACACGTTGGCCCCGATAAACTTCGGAAGTGAGCCGCACTAATGCGAAGCAAAAAATTTTAAACCGGCAATTGATCCGATGAGTGTGCAGATAAAAAATATCCGCCAAAAGGTTGCCGGCTCGTTAAAACAGGTAATGCCGATAATTACGGTGCCAACGGCTCCAATACCCGTCCAAACAGCATAGGCTGTTCCCATTGGCAGGGTTTGCGTAGCCTTATTTAGCAACAGGAAACTTAAAACGATGCATACGAAAAATGCTGCGCTCCATTTTATGTTCGAGAAATTGTTCGATAATTTAAGGCAGGTGGTAAAGCCGACTTCGAAAAGACCGGCAATAATTAAGATAATCCAGTTCATAATAAATGTGTTTGTACAAAATTACGGCACATTTACCGGGCAACATTTTACAAATGTTAAAAAAATGAACCTATTTGCAGGCAGCTCTAATACGGCTCAGGGTAACCTGGGTTACGCCAAGGTACGAGGCAATGTGTTTTAAAGCCACCCGTTTGTTCAGCTCGGGCGATTGTGTTATAAATTCCTGATAACGCTCTGCAGCACCTTTAAAAGCCCTGTCGATCAATCTTTTTTCGGTGGCAATCAGTTCCTGCTCTGCAATTTTTCTGCCCCAGTTGGCAATTTCGAGGTTCTGTTCGTAAAGGGAAAAGAGATCGTTTAACCTCATCTGTATTAAAGTACTGTTTTCTAAAAGCTCAACGTTTTCGTAACCTGGCCGGTTGTTGATGTAACTGTTAAACGAAAAAAGTACATTTCCGGCCTGTCCGAACCAAAAGGTAATCTCCTGGTTTTCGCCATTGCAATACGCCCGGGCAATGCCTTTTTCAAGAACGAAGAAATTGGGTTCTACCTTGTCCGCTCGGATTATTATAGCACCTTTTGGGTGTTTAACAAGCTCCATATGTTTAGACAGCTCATGCAACGAACTATCGCTTAACGAGGCAAAAACGGCTATATTTCTGAGTTGTTCAATCAAAATCAAAGGCTATGAAACAAAAATAGGAATGTTTTAACTGTATTGGCTAATTATTTATTGCAGGTTTGATCATTAAATATTTTCCTGCAACTGTGGCCTGGTCATTGAAAATTGATTATTGAACATTTTTACCACAGGGTGTAACCTGATTAAAAAACATGTAGTCATAATACACAGAACACGGTTCAAATAAACAGATAAAATATTTACAAATTAAAAAATTATAATCATGGAAGGTATATTAGTTCCCATCTCACTTTTTTTAGGTGCATTTGCAATGGTATTTGGAATACGCTATCTATCAAACAAGGAGAAAATGGCAATGATCGAGCGGGGAATCGATCCGGGGATCCACAAAGCAACACCAAAACCCTTTTTAAGTTTAAAGTTCGGATTACTATTGGTTGGCTTGGGCGTGGGTTTATTGGTGGCTTTATTTGTTGTTAGAGGCATATTTGGCCGCGAAATGACACACGGCGAAGAAGGACAGGCCGTAGCTGTATATTTTGGCTTTATCGGTATCTTTGGCGGGTTGGGCTTAATTGTTTCGTACCTTGTTGAGAAGAAATGGCTGGATAATAATAAATTGCTTTAAATAGCAGAGAAGTCAATTTTTAATAGCAAAATGGCTATGTAAACTTGACTTCTCTTTTACTGCGGTTTATTGATAATCGCCACAGTTAAACGGCTAATGCAGTTCATTTTGCCGCGTTCATCGTAAATCTTAATTTCCCAAACCTGTGTTTTGGCACCCAAATGTAGGGGTTTGCAGATGCCTTTTACCAAACCGCTTTTTACGGGGCGCAAATGGTTGGCATTTACTTCTAAACCAACGGCAACATACTTTTCAGGATCGATGCACATGTAAGAAGCAATGCTGCCCAGGGTTTCGGCCAGAACAACCGAAGCACCTCCATGCAATATGCCCGCAGGCTGGTGTGTACGTTCGTCAACAGGCATAGTGCCAACAAGAAAATCTTCACCTATTTCGGTAAAACGGATATCGAGCAAAGCACCCAAATGGTTTTTTGGGCGGTTATTTAAATCCTCAACCGTAAAATCCTTAAACCACATGATAACGTTCTTTTAAAATGGAAACATGGTGCATAATGTGTCCGCCAACGATAAATAGAATAGATTTTACATTAATTTCCCTGCCTGATGCAATTCCCTTTCTGTTCAGCTCTTCTTCGTTTAAAGAATTAAAAAGATAAAGGTTTGCCTTGCGCAATGCTGCAAATTCTTCGATTAAATCTTCCAGTTCGCGCTGCCCAAAACGGGCATTCTCCACATAATCATCTTCTTCAAAGCCTGGTAAATGCTGCTGCTCATTACGGGCAAAACAGGTAATGCGGTAAGCAAAAACACGTTCGGCATCAATAATGTGGCCCAGCATTTCTTTTAAGGTCCATTTTCCTTCGGCATAAGCGTAATCTGCTTTGTCGGCATTTCTCCTGAATAAAGCGGGTAGACTTTCTACCTGATCGTTTAAAATCTCGAAAATTTCCCTGTCAACTTTGCTGATGTAGGTTTCGCCCCAAATCGGATATTCGTTAGGCTGTGGTCGGTTCATATCGTAAACTGCTTTTTAATATTATCCTAAAAGTGGTGCCTTTGCCCAGCTCCGAATCCTTTACAAAAATTTCGCCGCTATGGTAGTTCTCCACAATACGTTTGGTTAGCGATAGGCCAAGGCCCCAGCCACGTTTACGCGTGGTATAACCTGGTTGGAAAACCGCATCGAATTTTGAACGTGGAATACCCTTTCCGGTATCGCTAACATCAATAAATACCTGTTCTTTGGCCAGATTCTCTATAATATTGATGGAAATCGATCCTTCATTTTCGATGGCATTGGCCGCGTTTTTTAGCAGGTTTTCAATTACCCAATCAAATAGAGGCACATTTAGCATCGCTCTTACCTGTTCGTCGCCGGTAATGCTGAATTTAACTTTATCAGAAGTACGCACTTTAAAATACCGGATAAAATCGCTGATCACGATAAATACAGTATGATCTTCCAGTATCGGTTTTGAACCTATTTTTGAAAAACGGTCGGTAATAATCTCTAAGCGTTTAATATCGTTTTCCATTTCTGCGATCAAAGGATCGTCTTCCGCATCGAATTTAGATTTCATCAGCTCTGTCCAGGCCATTAGCGACGATATCGGCGTACCCAGCTGATGTGCCGTTTCTTTTGCAAGTCCCACCCAAACATGGTCCTGCTCATCCCTGCGGGCTGAACTGAATGCCGCATAGGCCGTTAAAAGGAACAGGAATATTACGCCCATCTGGATGTAAGGGAAATACCTTAACTGTGTTAAAATGAAAGAATCGCGGTAGTAAGCTTTAAATTTCAGTCCGAAAATATTCATCTCATCAGGCGGATGCTGTGCTTTCATCTGCCTTAACTGGCGAACAAAATAAAGACTATCGTAAGTAAGCTTCGGATCAGAAATCGGGTAATTTGTTTTCGTACTGTCCAAACCATTAAAAGAGGTAATAACTCCTGCCGAATCGGTCATGATTACCGGTGTTTTGGTGTTTTTTCTCACCGTTTCAACCACCGTTCTATAATCATCGTTGTCGTAAAGAAACATCGACCTTTCCTGTATTTTAACCCAGAGGTGAAATTGGTCGGCTTCCTCGCGTTCCATTTTTTTAACAAAAGAATCGGTGTAAAATACTGATGCAATGCCAATTAGGATGGCAAAAATGAGAAGGAAAAACTTCCAGCGGCGTTTCTTTTGATAAGGATTCATGCTTTAGCTAGCCAAATTACAATAACAAAACGAAAAAAACACAAAACCATTATGCTTTTTCAAAACCTTAAAGCAATCATTTATGAAATCATAACAGCTTCATCACAGATGCGGGCACTATAAAATGGATGAAAAACATATCTTTGTGCCGAGCATAGTGCGCTGCGCTTTGAGCATGGATTATACCATTGCCCTAAGCCTTTAACCCTCTGCTCTTTGCTTAATCATGGATAAAAAAGTTAGAGTAAGATTTGCCCCAAGCCCAACCGGAGGTTTGCATTTAGGTGGTGTGCGCACCGCTTTGTTCAATTATTTGTTCGCTAAAAAAAATAACGGAACGTTTGTGCTCCGTGTAGAGGATACCGATCAGAACCGCTTTGTAGAAGGTGCCGAAGAATATATTGTAAACTGTTTAAACTGGTGCGGTATTACACCCGATGAAAGTCCGAGTAACCCCGGTATTTATGGGCCTTACCGTCAGAGCGAACGGAAACCTAGCTATGGCAAATTTGCTGAGCAGCTGATCAGCGATGGTTATGCCTATTATGCTTTCGATACTCCTGAAGAGTTGGATGCCAAACGTAAAGAAATCCCGAATTTCCAATACGGGCAGGCTACACGTATGCAAATGCGTAACTCTTTAACCCTTACCGTAAGTGAGGTGGAGGAGTTATTGGCAGCGAAAACACCACATGTAGTGCGCATTAAAGTGCCAGCTGATGAAATCGTACATTTTAAAGACCTGATCCGTGGTGATGTAAGTTTCGAAACCTCTTTGGTTGATGATAAAGTATTGTTAAAAGCTGATGGGATGCCAACTTATCATTTGGCTGTTGTGGTTGATGATAAAGCGATGGAAATCAGTCATGCTTTTAGGGGCGAAGAGTGGTTGCCATCTGCACCGGTGCATATCTTACTTTGGAAATATTTAGGCTGGGAAGCAGAAATGCCTGCATGGGCACACCTGCCATTGATTTTAAAACCCGATGGACACGGAAAATTGAGTAAACGCGATGGCGACCGCCTAGGTTTCCCGGTTTATGCTATGAACTGGATCGACCCTAAAACCGGTGATGTTACCAAAGGCTTTAAAGAAATGGGTTTTATGCCCGAGGCCTTTATCAATATGCTGGCGCTTTTGGGATGGAACGATGGAACCGACCAGGAGCTGTTTTCATTAAAAGAACTGGAAGAAAAATTCTCTATAGAAAGAATCAGTAAAGCGGGAGCTAAATTCGATTTCGAAAAAGCTAAATGGTACAACCACGAGTGGATTAAATCGCAGAGCGCCGAGCGCTTAGCGCCAGGCGTTAAAACCGAGCTCGAAAAAGCAGGCATTGAGATTAGTGATGACGCATTTTTAAACACCGTTATCGATTTAATTAAAGACCGCTGTACCTTATTGCCTGATTTTGTGGCACAGAGCAGTTATTTCTTCGCTTCGCCGGTAGAATATGACGTAAATTCGGTAAAACCAAAATGGACAGCAGAAAAAGCAGCATTTTTTAATGCTTTTGCCGAAAGTTTAACCTTAACCGACGCTGTTACTGCAGAAGCCGCTTTTAAAGCCCTGGCAGAAGAAAAAGGATTTAAACCTGGAGAATTGATGTTGCCGTTCCGCATTATGTTGGTGGGTGGTAAATTCGGGCCGGGTGTTTTTGATATTGCCATATTATTGGGCGTTGCAGAAACCAAAGCAAGGATAGAAAAAGCAATTGCTGTTTTTAATAGCTAAATATATATTGCACAGAAAGAGGTTGTCTTATAAAACAACGATAATCTCTTTCTTGATTTAATTCTGTTTTATAGTTTAAAAAATACGGTTATTCTTGTAGCAATAACAAAGCAGACTTATAGTCAATAGGTTTCCAGTTGCCAAGCTTTTCGTTAGGGTATATCCCTTTTCTATCTAATATCTCAATACTAATCCCTTTTAATAATTCTGGCTTTTTATCATCAAAAATACTAGTCAGCGGGGTTATTTTTCCATTATGGTCTACATAGGTTGGATTGGTTATTCCATAACCTTTTTCCTGTATTGATTTTATAAGCTTAATAACCAGTTCTTTCTCATTTTTGCTATCCTTTACATTTTTTAGCTGGTTCCACTGCGTGTTAAAGGAAATATATATGTTTTTATCAGATGCCATTGTTTTTTCTTTATTTTGTTGGCAAGACATATTCAGGAATAAAAATATAATGTAGAATATTTTTGCTTTCATAGTTAGTGGATGTTTTTTTCTCTTAATGTTTTATTTAGCCATGGCATGTATATTGCACGATGCCTCTGTCTGATTGTTTCCCCCGAATTCATGATGGACTTCAGGTCCGAAATAAAAACTCCTGAATTGTACTCATCATCTAATCCTAGCATATGTCCAAACTCATGAACAGCCCCTCTTTGATAAGTTTTAGGACTTTTTTTAACATAATCAAAATCATTAGTGTCAAAATTGCCGGTTCTTAAGCTGCTTGTAACAAAACTCTGTGCCCATTCGTCTTTTCTCAATTTAATCACATTTAAAGTCCAGTGATTATATGTGAATACCCCAATTTTATTAAATGAAAATCTAAACTCTAATGAAATGTTTTTTCTACTTGCCAACCTAGATAGTATTTTGATATTTGACGCACCCCATTTTTTATTTATTTTCTCCCTGAAGTTCTTCTCAAAGTTATCTTTATCGAGAAAGCTCCAATACTGATTGCCCCGATCTATATAAATTATTTTTATCCTCATATAAATGAGCAAAATATAATTCCCATTCGGACGCTGAACAAAAAGCATATCAAATGCAGGAGTAACCGTGTGATTAAAAGATAAGTCTCTTGTAGTTGGTGGGGTTTCTATTGCCGAAATTAATCTTTCCCCATGTTTAAGTACTTCCCATGTGTTAATCATAATAGAACTTGCTAATTCATTATTGTTTAATTGGTTAGGGATATTTTAAAATTAACGAATACTTTTAAGAATAAAGAGCTTTTTTTGCCAAACCCAAAAGAATAAATCAACAAAAATATTTCTACATTTATTCCAACAATTGGCTCGTTGATAAGGTTAATGATTAAACTTAAAATATAAACTATGCAGTGGTTTGGTAAAGGCAGTAATAATGTAGAAGATGGCAGAAGCGGAGGCGGGGGCAGAACCGCTTTGGGCGGAGGCATCGGTATTATCATCGTGGTACTTGGATTAATTTTCGGGAAAGATTTAACCGGTTTGGTAAGCCAGATTCCGGCAACTACCGGAACTGAAGAAGTAAAACAGGGCGTACCTGCAAATGATGCACAGGCGCAGTTTGTTTCAGGAGTTTTAGAATCTACCGAGCAGGTTTGGGATAAAGAGTTTCAGGCAATGGGCAGGGAATATGAATACCCTAAATTAAGATTGTTCCGTGAGGCGGTGCAAACGGCCTGTGGAAATGCCAGCGCCAATGTTGGCCCTTTTTATTGCCCCGGCGACCATAAAGTTTATATCGATCTTTCATTTTATGACGAACTTAAAAACCGTTTCGGTGCTGCCGGTGATTTTGCGCAGGCTTATGTAATTGCGCATGAGGTTGGTCACCACGTACAGAATTTACTGGGCATTTCAGAAAAACTCGATCGCGCGCGTGGCAATGTAAGCGAAAAAGAATACAACCGTCTATCCGTTAAACTAGAATTACAGGCCGATTTTTTTGCCGGTCTTTGGGCGCATAACGCACAAAACCTTAAAGATTTTAAACTCGATGAAGGCGATATTGAAGAAGCCTTAACCGCTGCCAATGCCATTGGCGATGATAAACTCCAAAAACAGGCCACTGGCGATGTTCAGCCTGATTCCTTTACCCATGGCACATCTGCACAACGTGTATACTGGTTTAAAAAAGGCTTCGAAACCGGTGATATTAAACAGGGAGATACCTTCAATTCAAATAATTTATAAAAAATTAAAACTTTTTTAAAACACTGTTGTTTGTTTACAGTTAATGAGATTTTTATCTCTGAACCAAACATAATTATCCCGGCTTCTTATTTGTTTTAATAAAGATGATCCTTATAGTTGATGACAGGCCTGAAAACCTGATCTCGTTACAAAAAGTTCTACAGGCACACAATTTTGAAGTTGATACCGCATCATCTGGCGAAGAGGCACTGAAAAAAGTGCTAAAAAATAATTATGTCCTGATTATTCTCGACGTACAGATGCCCGATATGGATGGCTTCGAGGTGGCTGAGGCCATTTCGGGATTCAGCAAGGCTAAAGATACCGCCATTATTTTCCTTTCGGCGGTAAATACCGAACTTAAATTTATCACCAAAGGATATTTAAGCGGTGGTTTGGATTACATTACCAAACCGGTTGATATCAATGTACTGTTGCTTAAAATCAAAACATTTTACCGCATTTACGAGCAGAACAGAAAACTGAACGAAGTACAGGAAAAACTGCTCGAAGAAATCGAGTTCCGAAAGCAGGCCGAGCATAAAAAAGACGAATTTATCAGCATTGCCAGTCATGAATTAAAAACCCCTTTAACCAGTGTAAAAGGTTATATCCAGCTGTTGCAGAGAAGTTTGAACAGGGACGATAAAACAATGGCCCAAAACCACCTCGAAAAAGCCAGCATCCAGCTCGAAAAACTGAACGACCTGATTGTTGATCTGCTCGATATCTCCAAAATTGAAAGCGGTAAGATGAAGTTTAACATGAAAAGCTTTTGTGCTGATAACATGGTGAACAATGCCATCGAGATGCTGCAGCAATCAAACCCCGATTTTAAAATCACTAAGATCGGCAAATCGGACGAGTACATTTTTGGCGACGAAATGCGTCTGGAGCAGGTGGTCATCAATTTTATTACCAATGCCATTAAATATGCACCAGGCACCAATCAGGTTAATGTAACCATCAATATCAAAGACGAAAAACTTTACCTCGCCGTAAAAGATTTCGGTATTGGTATTTCCAAGGAGCAGCAGAGCAAAATATTCGATAAATTTTACCGGGTAGAAGAAAATAGCAACCGCTTTAACGGCCTGGGCATTGGTTTATACATCTGTTCTGAAATTATCAACCGCCATGGTGGCACCATTGGGGTAAACAGTGTGCCCGACGAAGGATCCGAATTTTATTTTATCGTTCCCACCACCGAAGCAGAAATCCTTAAAAACCAGATCTAATTATCCTTAATCCAAATAATGAAAACAACTCTTAAAAATAATTTACGTTTGGGCCTCGGCTTATCGCTAATTATTCTGTTCATCAGCTCGCTGGCTTCGTATGTAAGCATTAGCAACCTGATTAAAAGTACCGAACTGGTAAAACATAGCGATGAGGTGATCCTGAATACCGAAGGGGTAATTTCGACCTTAAAAGATGCAGAAACCGGACAAAGAGGCTATCTTTTAACCGGAAATAAGATCTTTTTAGCACCTTATTACGGCTCAACCGATACTGCTATGGCTACGCTAAATCGTATTGAAGTGCAGACCAAGGACAACCCGATCCAGCAGAAAAATGTTGCTGAACTGAGAAATATCCTGTCACGCAGGCTGAGTATCATTACTTCAACCATAGAGATAAAATCATTGGGCGGCCAAATCGATCCAACGGTGCTTTTACAGGGTAAAACCTATATGGACCAGGCGCGTGGTGTGGTTAACCGCATGGTAAAAGAGGAGCGTAGGTTGCTCGAAACGCGGACTGTAGAATTGAACAAACTTACTTCATATACGCCAATCCTGATTCTGATTGCCGCTGTTCTGGCCATATTGATCACTTTGTTTTTCTACAGAAAGGTGTCGGTTGATTTTGATGAACGCGTTAAACTCCAAAAGGAAATTGAGGATAAAAAATATGAAATGGAGAAACGCATTGTGGCCATTAAAGAAATCGCTTATCAGATTTCGAACGGTAACTATGGCGTAAAACTCGATAGCCAGACACAGGATGATATCGGCGAGCTGTCTGTATCGCTCAATACCATGTCGAGTTCATTGAAAAAGTCTTTCGATACCCTCGAAGAAAACGAATGGCTGCAAACCGGAGTAGCAAATCTGAACGTAAAAATGGTGGGCGAAAAAGATGTTTTCCACTTGGCAGAAGACATTATCGAATTTTTGGCCAACTATACCAAAAGCCAGATCGGTGCGCTTTATCTGTTTAAAGATGATGGCTACCTGCATTTAAAAGGTCAATATGCTTTAAAAGGTCAAAATTTAACCGAAACCCTCGAAATTGGGCAGGGATTGATCGGTCAGGCGGTTAAAACAGGCAAAACGATTCTGTTGGATGATGTACCACAGAGCGAATTAACAATTACACATGCAACAGGAAATATTAAACCGGCCCAGTTATTCGTATTGCCGATTATCAGGAACGAAATTTCTATCGGCGCCTTAGAACTGGGTACTATTGGCAACTATAGCGACCTGCAACTACACTTTTTAAACCTGGTATCGTCTGATGTAGGTACGGCATTGCTGGGCGCACAGAACCGTCAGAAACTGCAGCAATTGTTGGAAGAAACGCAGGCACAATCGGAAGAATTACAGGTGCAGCACAACGAGTTGGAAGGGTTAAATGCCGAACTGGAAGCACAGGCACAGAAACTTCAGGCCAGCGAAGAAGAATTGCGTGTACAGCAGGAAGAGTTGCTGCAGAGCAACCAGGAACTGGAAGAAAGAAGCAGTTTGCTTGAAGAGAAAAATGAACTGATTGAAGAGCGCAATATCGAAATACAACAGAAAGCAGAAGCTTTGGAACTGAGTACCCGATATAAATCGGAGTTTTTGGCCAATATGTCGCACGAGTTGCGTACACCGCTTAATTCTATCTTGTTGCTCTCGCGTTTAATGGCCGAAAATGAAGCCATGGATCGCGAACACCAGGAATATGCCGAAGTGATCCAAAGCTCGGGTCAGGGTTTATTGAGTTTGATTGACGAGATTCTGGATCTTTCCAAAATAGAGGCCGGTAAAATGGAACTGGATAGGGCGAACATCAAAATCGATGAGATCATCCTAAACATGCGTTCGTTATTTAATCCGCTGGCAAAAGAGCGCAACCTCAATTTTGTTGTCGATAAATCGGCAGAAGTGCCCGAGTTTTTCCATACCGATAAAATGCGTTTAGAGCAGATTATCAAAAACCTGTTATCAAATGCCATTAAATTTACTACCGTAGGCTCGGTAACGCTCAACATCAGTAAAAATGACAAATTGGGCGCTTTGGTATTCAAGGTTACGGATACAGGCGTTGGTATCGCGCCGGATAAACAGGGAATGGTGTTCGAAGCCTTTCAACAGGCAGATGGCTCTACCCGCCGTAAATTTGGCGGTACCGGGTTAGGTTTATCAATCAGTCGCGAACTGGCCAAATTATTGGGTGGTTACATCGATTTAAAAAGTACAGAGGGTGAAGGCAGTATTTTTACCTTAACCCTGCCGATTGATAAAAACAAAGGTTTTGATGGTGTTGTTTCCAATTTCGAGAAACCAGTGATAGCACCGGTGGCCGAGCCTGCTGTTAAAAAAGCAAGTAATTTAACCGTAGCAAATATTCCGCAGGAAATTGAAGACGACCGCGATAATATACAGCCTGATGATAAGGTAATTTTGATCGTTGAAGATGATACCCCTTTTGCCAAAACACTTTTAGATTTTACGCGCAAAAGAAATTACAAAGGTTTAGTTGCCGTTCGTGGTGATGTGGGCATAGAAATGGCGAAAAGTTATAAACCATTGGCCATTCTGCTCGATATACAGCTACCGGTTAAAGATGGCTGGCAGGTAATGGAGGAGCTGAAATCTGATCCTGCAACCCGACCGATTCCTGTACACATCATGTCATCATTACAGGTTAAAAAAGAAAGTTTGTTAAAAGGAGCGGTAGATTTTATCAACAAACCATTTGCTTTTGAACACATGCAGGAGATTTTCTCTAAACTGGAGCATGCGTTAAGCCGCCACCCTAAAAAAGTGCTCATTGTTGAAGAAAATGAACAGCATGCCAAGGCATTGAGTTACTTTTTAAGCAACTTTAATATCCAGACGGAAATTGTAAACCAGGTACAGGAAAGTGTTTCGGCATTGCATAAACCAGAGGTTAACTGTGTGATCCTGGATATGGGTATTCCGGACAAACATGCCTACGAAACTTTGGAGGTAGTAAAGAAGACCCCCGGACTGGAAAACCTTCCGATCATTATTTTTACAGGAAAAAACCTTTCAAAAGGCGAAGAAAACCGCATTAAACAATATGCCGATTCTATCGTGGTAAAAACAGCGCATTCTTACCAGCGTATTTTGGATGAAGCAGGATTATTTCTTCACCTGGTTGAAGAAAAAAGTAAGGAAAAAAATAAAGCGCCTAAAAAATTCTCCGAACTGCAGGATGTATTGGTTGGCAAAACTGTTCTGGTTGCCGATGATGATGTGCGGAATATCTTTTCGCTTACCAAAATGCTCGAACAGCACCAAATGAAGGTAATTGCCGCAACCGATGGTAAAGAGGCGTTAAAGTTATTGAACGAAAACCCCGAAGTTGATGTGGTTTTAATGGATATGATGATGCCAGAGCTTGATGGTTACGAAACCACAACAGCCATCAGGCAGGATATCAAATACCGGAACCTGCCTATTTTAGCTGTAACGGCCAAGGCGATGATGGGCGACCGCGAGAAATGCATTGCTGCGGGCGCTTCTGATTATATCAGCAAACCGGTTGATATGGATCAGCTGATCTCATTACTACGTGTTTGGCTTTACGAAAACCACCATAAATCATAATCCATTTTTATTAATTATGCCTCAAAAATTAATTCTCATCATTGATGATGATAACCGAAACATTTTCGCTTTAAAAGCTGTTTTAAAGGCCAAAGGTTTTGATTGTTTATCTGCTATAAGTGCCAAAGATGGCTTTTCCATTATGGAGAAGCAAGATAACGTTGCCATTGTTTTAATGGATATGATGATGCCCGATATGGATGGTTACCAGGCGATTGCCGCCATGAAAAAATCGGCCAAAATGCAGAATATTCCCGTGCTGGCCGTAACGGCACAGGCCATGGTGGGCGATAGGGAACGTTGTTTATCTGCAGGAGCATCGGGCTATGTTTCAAAACCGATAAATGTTGACGAATTATTGATCCAGATTGAAAACTTTACAAAATAAATAGTGATAAATGATGCAATAGATAACGAACAGGTAGAACTCCTGTTGAACGATGTTCTGGAAATTCACGGCTACGATTTTCTCGAATATTCGCATGCATCGATTAAAAGGAGGATTACGCGCCTTTACGCATTGGATAACTTTGTAAGTTTTGCCGAATTCCGCTATACCGTTAAAACCGATAAGCAGTATTTTAAAAGGTTTCTGGAAGAAATTACGGTTAATGTTACCGAAATGTTCCGCGATCCTTCGTTTTATAGGGCACTCCGCAATGATGTACTCCCGGTTTTGGGCACTTATCCCTTTATCAGGATATGGGTAGCAGGCTGTTCTACGGGAGAAGAAGCCTACTCGCTTGCCATTGTGCTAAAGGAACTTAACCTGCTCGGTAAATCGCTTATTTATGCTACCGATATTAACCCATCTGTTTTGGAAAAGGCAAAAAAAGGCATGTTTCCGCTCAATTACCTGAAACAGTATTCCGAAAATTACCTGCAATCGGGTGGTTTAAAGGATTTTTCTACTTACTATACTGCAAATTATTCGCTGGCCAAGTTCGACGAGACTTTAAGCAGTAAGATGATTTTTTCTACACATAATCTGGTGTCTGACCATTCTTTTAACGAATTTCAGCTCATTTTATGCCGTAATGTATTAATCTATTTCGATAAGGAGCTACAGCACAAGGTATTTAACTTATTTGATGGAAGCATCGAAAATTTGGGCTATCTTGCTCTGGGAAGCAAGGAAAGCCTAGAGTTTTGGCCAAAAGCCAAAGAGTATAAACGCGTAAGACTGGAGAAAATATGGCGCAAACTATAAATTCTACATCTTGTGCGGCATTAATTATCGGAGGCTCGGCCGGTAGTTTGGATGTGCTGCTCGAAATTTTCCCCGGTTTAAGGAACGATCTCAATTTTCCGATTGTATTGGTGGTACACCGCAAGGCCAGTAATGAGTCGCTTTTAACCGATCTGTTGCAGAGCCGTACCCAGTTAAAAGTTAGCGAAGCAGAAGAAAAAGAATTTTTAAAGCCTGGTAAGGTTTTTATTGCCCCGGCTGATTACCACACGCTAATTGAGGAAGATGGCACTATTTCGTTTGATTATTCGGAAAAAGTGAATTACTCCCGACCATCGATTGATGTTACCTTTCAGGCTGCAGCAGAGGTGTTTAAAGAAAAGGCGGTGTGTATTTTACTCTCCGGATCGAATGCGGATGGGGTAGAAGGATTAAAAAGTGTAAACAATTATGGGGGTAAAGTGGTTATACAAAATCCAAATACAGCCATAATGCCGTACATGCCCCAACAGGCCGTACTAAGTGTAAAGCCGCATGTAATATTGGACAGCTATGAGATGGCTGATTTTATAAATAATTTAAATGGTTAATTTGCTTTCGGAGGTAATATGACAGTTGCAAAAAAGGTATTTGTTTTTGACGATAACAGGGATATCCTTGATTTATGTACATTTATTCTGGAAGATGCCGGGTATGAAATCAAAACATCCGAAAATGCCAATAATATTGAAAAGCAGGTAGCAGAGTACATGCCTGATCTGATTTTTATGGATAACTGGCTGCCCGATCTGGGTGGTATACAGGCTACAAAAGCATTAAAAAGTCATCCGGATTTAAAACACATCCCGGTAATTTACTTTTCGGCAAACAACGATATTTCATCCCTTGCAGATGAAGCTGGTGCAGATAGCTATTTATCTAAACCCTTTGATATTGCCGCGCTCGAAGAAATTGTAAAAAAACATTTGAGTTAGTCTAGGATAGGGCCTTTGCTAACTTCCGAAGTTCCCCCGCCTCTTGGCCTTATTAAACTTCGGAAGTTGGTCAATCTTTTACGCCTTCCCCCAAATCCTTGTATTCAGATCGAGTTCTTTAACAATATCGTACATGAATTTAATTACAGCAATATCTTCATTCACGGTAGATGGGTCCATTAAAGATTTAAAAACCGGTGCCTCAAAATAATTTCTTTGTAGCGGAAATGCAATATGCATCCTCGATCCGATAAAGGATAAACTGATATTGTATTTAGATTGATGGTTCAGGTTTAATATCCGCTCCATCATGGCTGGGGTAAGAATGTATCTGGCTTCAACCTGATCTGATCCATGGGTTACAAAAGTTTTTTCAAAATCCGTATTCTCCAGTTTAACCACATCGCTGCCACCAAAAGAGAAAATATTTTTCGAAAACCAAGCGCCAAATGCTGCACCAAAATCTTTTGGTCTTACTATGGTAATGCCATTAAAGTTTTTATTAAAATCTGCTACAAAGATAATTCCTTTAAAAATGTCGTGCCATTCCGTCCTCGTTCCGTTTTTGGTTTGGGTAACCGTTTTATACTCTGCATGTACTTCTGCAAAATAAAAGCCTGTTTTACCAGCACTTCCATTTACCAGATCTTCGGTATTGTAGCGATCGGGTTCCTGTGTAAAAAGTTGGGTGTAAACAAACTCCTGTGCCTGTATTCCCATTGAAGGCTGGATGGTTAGGCTTTCGTCTAAAAATTTAAGTGCAGCACCAACTACATCCTGTTTGTAAGCCTGTTTATAGGCTGTTAGGTTTGCGCTGATTTTGTAATGCAGGATACCGCCATAAACAAAAGGGATTAGCCCAACGATAATAGCGGGGATGGGAAACCCCAATATCGAACCGCCCACACCCACAACAATACCCAGGACAATAAAAAGATACCCTTTGGTTTGGGTTGAGGCGATTTTTTTTCGCTCAATTTCTATTGTGGCCAATACATTTTGCAGGGCCACATTCGTTTCAACGGTTTGCGCCATTAATTATTGAAAAGCTCTTTGGCGCTGATGTTTTTACGTTCTTCTGCAGCAGTTTCTAATACAGCAATAGGCTGGAAATTTAACATGCCTGCAAAAAGACTGCCCGGGAACATCATAATTGAATTGTTATAATCTGTAACAGCCGAATTGTATGTTCTTCTGGCTGCTGCAATCTGCTCTTCGCTTTCTGTCCAGGTGGTTTGCAGGTTGATAAAATTGGTATTGGCTTTTAAATCAGGGTAGTTTTCTACGTTTACCATCAAGCCTTTTACGCTACTGCTTAACCGGGCATCTAATTCGGCCTTTTCAGCATTGCTGATGTTTCCTGAAGCTGCCCTCGATCTTAACTCAACAATTTTGGTGAGGGTTCCCTGCTCGTAATTGGTATATTGTTTTACCACTTCAACAAGGTTGGGGATAAGATCGAAACGTTTTTTAAGCATTACATCAATGGCCGAGAAGGCGTTGGTAACCTGGTTTTTCTTTGCGATTAGCGAATTGTAGAAGAAAATACCGATCAGGACTACAACTACAATAATAATAATAACGATGATCATAATTTAGCGTTTGGATTTAGAGAATAAATATAAGAAAAGGTTACAAAACCTAACGTTTTTCGTTTTGTTCGCGTTCTTTTTTCAAACGGCGCTCCATTCTTTTTTGTACCCTTAAATTATGGCTGGCCCGCATAGCCTTAAAATTGGCGATATGTTTGCGTACTTCCTTTTGTTTTTCTTCGGTAATGCCGATGCTGTATTTTATGCCGGTAAAAAGGCTTCTCCATATCAGGTTAAAAAACGAAGTATTGGCAGGTCTGCTGTAGTTAACATCCACCGGGATCAATATGCCATCTGCGCCGGGATTCTCAGATTTAATAATAAGTGCATTGGCCAAAAAAGAAAGAAAACCACGCGTAACCAGATGATCTTTTGTCGGATCGTTCTTCATCAATGCAACTGATAAGTCGTAATAAGAAAAAGCGACCTTTCCATTTGCGCCCAAATCGTTCGCTTTAAAATCGAATTTCAGTTTGTCAACACTGCCACGGTTTATCCGAACCAGGCCAAGTGGTTTGGTAATCTGGTTTAAAACCCTTGCATTAAAGTTATGGAGCACCCCACTATAAGAAAATTCCCCATCTTTCGCGGTAAGGTTAAATTTGAAGTTTACATCGAGTTTTCCCTGTCCGAAAAGGTAAGTATTCAGGTTAACTTCCATAATGGGGTTTATGGCCTTGATTTTATCCAGATTGGTGGCGTTTTTTATAATTCCCGAAGTGTTTTCAAAACTGATCCGTCCGCGTTGGTTGCTGGCGCTATTATAAACCGCATAATTAACATTTACATCTTTCAGCTGTATTTTCTGTACCAAAATGGGTGCTTTAAGCAATTGCAAAAGCTGATGCGGAAATTTACCGATTTTGCTTTCCTGGGGTTTACTTTTGATTCCGTTTTGGTTAAAAACGGATATATAACCGTTAGAAATGGCCATTTCCTTTGCCCAAAGTTCCTGTTTGCTGATATATAGCGGTAAATCGATGCCGTTGAGCATAATATCCCTCATGCCGATATCAAAACGTTCGCGGGCATATCCTGCCACTTTACCGAACTTCATTTCATCATATTGCGGTACAAGGGCAAAACTGTTGACCCTCAATTTGCCGGTTGTGGCCCTGAAATCAAGTTTGTCCAATTTGATATCATACATTTTATCCGGTGTGTGGTAAACGTAGTTGTTCAGGTTGATTACAATGTCTTTTAGCAGGTAAAAACGCTTCGGGTCTTCGGCAGAAGTAGAATCAACGAGGAGATCCGTTAAGGTAATATTCAGGTCGTCGATATCGAAAGGAACGGAATTGGGCACGTTTTTATTCACGTACTTAAAACTTACATCCCTAAAACGGATACTTTTAATGCTAAACTCTTTCAGGTTTTTGGAAATGATATCATATGGCGAATTAATCGGTCGTGGCGCACGGCCTTCGTTAAAGGCAAACTGTTGGTTAACCATACTTATCTCCGGTTTATCAAAAATAACTTCTTCGATCTGGAGTTTTCTTTCGCGGTAAAGGGTTAAAGGATGGAACCGTTTTACCACCAATTTTTTTAAAGAAATTGTATAAAGGTTGTTGGGCGCCCTTTTTAAAGCAATTAATTGTTTAAACCGATTGGTATCGGGCGTAATTTTTACATTTTGTAAAGTGGCGTTGCCCGTAACCACATTGGTTGATACTGTGGTAAAACTTATCGTGTATAAACTATCAGTCGATTTATAAAGCAGTGTTTTTATCCTGTCTGTTAATATCGGTCGCGATTTTACATTAAGAAACCATGTTATACCGGCAAGTAGAATAAATATACCAAGCAAAATGCCCGCAATCCATTTAAAAACTTTGTAACGGTATCTTTTAGTATCAGGCATTAAAAACGGGCATGCTGTGGTTTTATCAGCAATATACGGTTATATGGTATATTTTAGAAATGTGCATTAGTTTTTTTCATGCTTTGCTTTTCTGGCGGCTTTTCTTTCTTCCCGTTTCTGTTCCCTTATTTTCTTGGCAATTACCTTTTGCTGTTTTACCGGATTTTTTTCGGGCACTATGCCCACGCCAACAATATCTTTTATGCCCACAAAAACGGTTTTCCACATCAGGTTAAAAAACGAGGCCGAATTAATCCTTGCATTGGTCATGCTTGCTGTTCTGGGCGCTTCGCCTTTCTGTGGATTTTCATCTTTAACCAAAATGGCGTTTGCCAGAAAAGATAAAAACCCCTTTTTCTTTGTGCCTTCGCCATCAATGTTATCCGATAGCAGTTTAACCTTTAAATTACTGTACAGCATGTTCATCGATCCGGTTGCCGACCGTAAATTTCCGTTCGCTTTAAAATCGATGTGCTGTATGTCGCCGCTTTCTATTTCGATCAATCCCAACGTTTTTGACAAAGGATTTAAGTTTTTGAGGTCGAATTTGCCCATATTGCCGCTGTAGGTAAATGCACCATTGTTATCCGTAAGGTTAAAATCTATTTTAACGTTCAGTTTACCCACGCCCATTAAAAGGGTATTTAAATCGGCAAGCGCATGGTTTTTTTTGGTAAGCTGTATACTATCATTGGTTACATTTAGAATGTTACCAGTAAGGGCTTTAAAATCAACCGATCCTGTTTTTTTGCTCGCCGGATTAAATTCCGAGTATTTTACATTTACATTCCTCAGTTTTATCGTATCAATCAGGGTAGGAATGTTTAACCTTTTTAAGGCCATGTGGGGGTAGTTCTGGCCTTTATCAAAACCCGGTGGGGGCGGCGATTCGCGGCTCATAAATACCGCTACATTGGCCGGACCGATTTTTAACGATTTTGCATGCAGCTGCTGGTCGGTATTTAAACCAATAAAATCTACCCCATTAAACTCTACCTTTTCAAAGGTCAAATTATAGCGGTCTTTCTGGATCTTGTATTTGCGGGCAAAAGTAAGTTCATCATACAACGGTGTTAATTTAAAACCCTTAACTGTTATTTTTTTCGATGCCGTAGAGCCTTTGATGGTATCAACCTTCATCGAGTACATTTTATCCTTGGTAACCGATTTGTAACCGGCGAGCTGAAACGAAACTTCTTTGGTATAATAAAATCTCGAGGTATCGTTGCCCGATAACGAATCTAAAAGGAAATCGGTAACGGTAATATCAAGGTGTTTAATAGCGTTTTTAGTCTTTTTTGCTGCGGTTTTATTGATGTAGTCGAAATCGGCATCCACAATTTTAATGCTTTTAACATGTACCGATTTAAAGGTTTTAGAAATCTGTTCGTAAAGCGATTTTTCATCTTTTACAGTATCTGTTTTCTTCTTCACCTTGTTAAAAATCATATTGATGGATGGCTGCTGTAACAGGATTTCGCTTACATCTACCCGTTTTTTAAAATAAGCCGTTAGTATCCCAACCCTGGTGATCTGTAATTTCTTTAATTTAAGCTCAAAGGTGTGTGCCGGCGCAAGCTGTTGTTTTTTGAGGCTATCGAAAACTGAAGTATCGGGTGTTAAAGTAACATCACGCAGGGCCAAACTGCCTGTAATTACATTCAGGTTAATGCTTTTAAAGTCGATGCGGTACAAATGATGCGAACCATTATAAACGCCATCCTTTATTTTTTCGGTAAGTATGGGTTTCCACCGTGCACTTAAAAACATGGCACCAAATGCAACAATTAGTACCAGTATACCTAGGATGCTTCCTATCCAGGTCCAGATTTTGTGTTTTCGTTGAGCTGTCATTATTAGTGGCTTATCGATAGGTAACAGATGGGAAGGAGAAAGGTTTTTTGATAGAAAGCGGAAAGACTAAAGACCAAAGTAGAAAGACCAAAGGATAGATATTGCTAAATGGCTTGATTGTTAAATTGTTTTTGGAGCGCAGGGGCAGTGTAAATAACAATGTTTGTTCCTTTGCTTCGCTTGTACGCTTCGGCCGTCGTGCCTCCAGCCTGCAGGGTACCGCTTCGCCAAGGGCTAGGTGGCTAATGCCGTTATCTCGACCGGAACGTATTGGAGTGGAGAGATCTATCTCAAGAAAGATTTTTCGGCAGCGTCCATTGACAAACTCCAGAGAAGAGTCGTAATTGCGAGAAGGCTTTTTCAGCCGACAGCCTGCTCCGATTTCGGAGAAGCAATCTTACAAAGATCGCTAGATGCGAAATTTACCCACCCATAGTTGTAGGATTGCTTCGTTCCTCGCAATG
>NZ_DJDT01000341.1 GCF_002432345.1 Pedobacter sp. UBA5917 | reverse complement strand
GCGCCAAAGTACCCAAAGCGCTTTGTCAATCCGGCAATGTGCTTACACACAAGCCCAAGCGCATCAAAAAAACAGCGGCACTTTTGTTTTGTGCAGCAGCTACTAGGTTAACGGTAATGTTAAACGAGCACAAAACCACTGCGTTTTAGGTTTGGTAATGCCAATTGTACTGTTTTGCAACTGTTTTTTTGATTTCCCTGCACTTGGGATTGACGGGCGTTCTTCGGAAAAGCCTATTAGTGCTTCAAAGCAAGCTAGCGCAATGCCCTAAAAACTTTTAAAGAACATATTCACATACGAGCATTTTATGGCAAAATCAATCTACCCTCCAAATGGCATCAACAAAGTACTGATGCTGATCAAAAAATCGCTGAAGCGGTTTAAATCCCGTTTTTTCGGCCAGCTGATCGATATCATTCAGTGAATATTTCTGGGAGATTTCCATGCAAACATACTCGTTTTCGCCAAAATGAATAGCGTTTTGTCCAATATTCACAATCTGCTTTTTTAAGCTGATCAGATAGCTTTTACAGGCTCCTGATTCTGGATCGTAACTGGCATAATGTTCAAATTGATCGATATTAAAATCGCCATCAAGTTCTCTATTAATGCGTTGAAGCAGATTAAGATTAAATGATCTGGTAATGCCTCCTTTATCATTATACGCAGCCAAAATTTGCTGTGGATTTTTTTTCAGGTCGAAGCCGATAATCAATAGGTCGTTGGGAGAAAGCAGCTGCTTTAACGAGGAGCAGAACCTTTCGGCCTCTGCAATGGTCATGTTGCCAATATTCGCGCCCATAAACAACACCACTTTTCTACGGCCGGATAATTCTGTAGCTCTTTTCAGCATATCAAAATAATCTCCATTTAGCCCCTTAATATCTAACGTTGGCAGTTTTTTAGGTAAATTTTCTTCGAGATCCGAAATTACGTGTTCAGAAATGTCTATCGGCAGGTAGCTAAACTCCGACTGTTTATCGAGCAATGATTTTAACAGGTGAATGGATTTAGTGGCATCGCCCGCCCCAAGTTCGATCAGATCAAAAGCGCTGCCATCGGCAGATATGGCCTGCGAGAGCTGTGCAGACTGATACTGGAGGATTTCCATTTCTGCATTGGTGAGGTAATATTCCTCCATTTCCATAATCTGCTGAAAAATACGATCGCCGGTAGCATCATAAAAATACTTCGAAAGCATAAATTTCGGTTCGGCGCGTAATCCGGTTAACGTTTCCTGAAGAAATTGTGTTTTGTTGTCTGTGGTTGTTTCAATGGTGGTGGTTGTGCTCATAGTGGGATTATTTTACCAGACGGATGCCTGTGTACTGCCATCTTAAATGCGGATGGAAGAAATTTCTGTAAGTAATGCGTGAATGATTTTTGGGAGTAGCTACCGATGCGCCACGGAGTACCTTTTGGTTAACCATAAATTTGCCGTTATACTCGCCAATAGCGCCAGGAGCCTTGCTAAAACCCGGATAAGGGAGATATGCACTTTCGGTCCACTCCCACCTTTCGCCCCAATTAAAGCTTTTTGCAGCTACTTCCCATTCAAATTCGGTCGGTAAACGTAAGCCTTTCCAACTGGCAAAAGCATACGCTTCGTAATAGCTGATATGGCTTACCGGAGCATTTAAATCAATGGGCAAAAGTCCGTTTAATGTATAATTAAACCATTCTCCATCAATTAAATGCCAGTACATAGGTGATGTGATGTTGTTATTCTTTACCCAATCCCAGCCTTCTGCATGCCAGTAGTTAAAGTTTAAATATCCTCCAGCATTGATAAACTCCAAAAATTCGGCATTGCTCACCAATGTTTTGCTGATCGCAAAATCGTGCAGGTAAACTTTATGCCTGTTTAGTTCATTATCAAAGCTGAAACCTACTCCGTTATAACCGATTTCGTAAATTCCTTCGGTGAAATTGATAAAACCAGGTTCGGCTTCACTTGATAAAACCTCTTTTTTCTCATTGGAATAAACGGGAAACAGCGGATTATTGCCTAAAATATACTTAATATCAGTTAACAGAAGCTCCTGGTGCTGCTGTTCGTGATTAAAACCTAAAATCAGCAACTCCTTCACCTCATCTTTTAAGGGGGCAGCTAAAAATTTAACCATAGCCTCATCAACATAAGCCCTGTACTGGTAAACTTCATTTACGCTCGGACGACTTAAATTGCCCCTATCGGTACGGATCACGCGGTTTCCAACGGTTTCGTAATAACTATTGAAAACGAAATTATAATCATCGTTATACACCTGATAATTAACAGAAAACGGCTTTAATATAAAGGTTTCGAAGAACCAGGTGGTATGGCCTAAATGCCATTTGGGCGGACTTACATCCGCAACAGGCTGCACTACATAATCTTCGGTTTGTAAGGGTTCACAAATCTGCTCGGAATATTTCCTAATCTGCAAGTATTCTTCTACCAGTTCCATTAATTTTTATCTAGATAGTTTTTAAGATCTGAGATGCTATTCACATTCAGTTCTTTTGATTGTTTTTTGCGCATCATTAATGCGTAAGCATTGTTAAAACCAATTGGTTTTAGCCATTTAATTTTAAAGTTCTTTTCAAATTCCCTGCTCACGTAAGCATAGGTCTTCTCCTTATCGTGTCCCATTTCCTTTGCGATTTTCGGATCCGGCTGTAACAGCACCAATAAGCCCGTTCCTGTATACTCGGGATAAAAATCGATCTGATCATTCGTCAACGCATCAAAACAGATTTTTGTCCCGCCCAATCCGGTTTTAGTGGCTACATCGTAATCCGTATTCCCTTTAATCAGCATACTGTATATTTCGGCAAGGATATATTGTTCACCAAAAATCTTCGAACCGATCCTCACGGTACCGTTATGTCCGTTTTTAGCCACCTTATATAAACCATTGCTGATCAGGAAATCTTTGGCTACCCTTTCAGGCTGTTGGTGCAGGTAATCGGTTTTATAATTCAGGTCGGTCATAATCGAATCTGTAATTTTCCCGGCGAGTAAATCAAGTGTTTTTTCCAATTCAGGGAATTTCTTTAAAGCTTCTTCCCTAACAATCGGCGCCGCGTAATATGGAGGAAAAATATGTTTGTCGTCATCTAAAATTTTCAGGTCGAAAGCTTTTAAACGTCCATCGGTCGAATATCCGCTGATCACATCCAGTTCTTTAGCAAAAGCGGCTTTGTACATCACCGCATCGCTGATTACAATCGTATGGATTTTTAAGCCATAGGTTGACTTTAAACCAAGATCTCCATCTTGTCTGCCCATAAACTCAGGGGTAAATCCGGCCGTTAAAGTAGAACCATAAGCGGTAGGCAAAGCATAAAAAGCACCCAAAACCAAAATCACTACTGGAAAAACATACAAAGCTTTCCTCAGCTTCTTAAAATTCATTTTTTGTATAAGGGAAAGCAAAGCATCGAGTATAATGGCCAATAAAGCAGCAGGAATAGCCCCGGCCAAAATCATATTGGTATTGTTGAGTGAAATGCCGCCAAAAATAAATTCGCCCAATCCACCCGCAGCAATAAACGATGCCAGCGTGGCTACACCCACATTAATTACCGTTGCAGTACGGATTCCGGCCAAAATAACGGGCATTGCAAGCGGTAATTCTACTTTTAGCAGAATTTGGCTTTTGCTCATGCCCATTGCCCTGGCGGCTTCTTTAACATGCAAATCGATCCCAATAATACCTGTATAAGTATTCCTGATAATCGGCAGCAGGGCATAAATAAGCAGCGCTACAATGGCCGGTTTAGCGCCAATCCCTAAAACAGGGATCATAAAACCCAGTAAGGCAATGCTTGGTACTGTTTGTAGCACACCCGCAATACCCAAAACCGTTCCCGAAAGTTTCCTTTTTCTGGCGATTAATATGCCTAATGGTAAACCGATGGCGATGGCAAAAAGTAGAGAAATAAAGGTTAAACCTACATGTTGTAAAGTCTGACTAAGCAGTTTATCAGATTGCCCGGCCATAAACTGCCATAAGGTTTGCTGTTGCTCATTCATGTACCTGCCCGTTTTGAAACTGGTTAAATCCTTTGGTGAGTTGTTCGAAATTGATCAGCTTGCTTTCTTTATTATTGCCTGTAACCAGTAGTTCAGACCTATCGTTATTCCTTAATAATTCCATAGCCTCCCATATACTTAGATCAGCAGATTTACTTCCGCCATCTTTCAGTATTTCTTTAGGTAAATAAGACCAAATATCCTGTATATTAACTACTTTAAATTCTAAAGCAAGCCTCTGACTGGCTAAAAACTTTTTGGCAAAATCATTTACCGGCTGATAAAGTAATTCTTTTGGTGTGCCGATCTGAACCACCTCTCCTTTATCCATTAAACAGATGCGATCGGCCAGTTCGAAAGCCTCCTGAACATCATGTGTAACCATCACAATGGTTTTTCTTTTCAGTTCTTCGAGTGCTTTAAATTCTTTCTGGATACTGGCACGCGTAACGTTATCCAAGGCCCCAAAAGGTTCGTCCATTAGCAGCACCGATGGATCGGTAACCAAAGCACGGGCAAGGCCCACACGCTGTTGTTGCCCTCCGCTCAACTCATGTGGAATCATAGTTAGTGTACTTTCCGGGAGATGGAGTTTTTGGATCAGCTCCTGTGTACGGTTTTTGATTTTTTCCTTATCCCATTTTAAAAGTTTGGGCACAAGGGCAATATTCTCGGCAATGGTATAATGGGGAAAAAGTCCGATGTTCTGCATCACATAACCTATTCCTTTGCGCAACATATCCGGATCCTGATTGGTAATAGCTTCGCCATTAATCATAACCCGCCCCGCATCGGGCTCAATTAAACGGTTGATCATTTTTAAGGTGGTGGTTTTGCCGCAGCCGCTAGTGCCCAGCAATACCAGCGTTTCCTTTTCAGCCACTTTAAAAGAGACCTGATTAACCGCCTGGGTATCTCCAAATTTCTTACTTATCCCTTTTAATTCGATCATATCTATTTATGGATTTTCATAAAAAGGTTATTCAGCGATTCGGTATAGGTAGGATGCGCAAAAACGCAATACCTGATCCGATCGTAGGTAATACCGCCTTCCATGGCCATTTGGAGGACCGACATAATCTCGCCACCTTCTGAAGCCAAAATAGCGGCACCCAATATCTTTTTTGTATCGGTATCAACAACGGCTTTCATCAAGCCCAAAGTTTCGTTGGTTTCGATACCACGGGCAACATAGCCCATTGGCAAAACAGCAACTTCGTAATTCAAATTCTGCTCCTTTGCTTCTTTTTCTGAAATACCGATTCTGCCCAACTGCGGATCGGTAAACATGCAATATGGTACCGGCCTATCGTTGATGGAATAATCTGTTCCTTCAATCAGGTTACGGTACACAATGGTGTAATCGTTATAGGCAATATGGGTAAACGCCGGACCGCCTTTTACATCTCCAAGGGCATAAATCCCTTTAATATTGGTCTCGAGTTTTTCATTAACTAGAATATGTCCTTTGTCATCGAGTTTTACACCACATTTTTCGAGGCCTAAATCAGCAGTTTGCGGTATGCGTCCGGCTGCGATAAGTAAATGACTTGCCGTAATGTTTTTCTTCGTTTTACCGGATTCTATTGCAATTTGAAGCTGGTTCTTATCCTTTGTAATTTTATCGACTTTCACATGGGTGATAATTTCGATTTTTTCGTCGGTTAAAATTTCAGTAAGGGCTGATGAAATATCCGGATCCTCTTTGGCAATTATACTGGATGATTTTTCCATAATGGTTATTTTACTGCCAAATCGATTGAACATTTGCCCAAATTCCAATCCGATATAATTTCCTCCGATGACTACTAAATGCTCCGGAACTTCATCAAGTTCTAAAATTGTTGTCGAAGTGAGATAATCAATTTCATTTAAGCCTTTTATATCAGGTATAGCCGTTTTTGCTCCTGTATTGATAAAAATAAGATCGGCTGTTACTTTTTCTTCACCACCACCGTTAAGGGCAATAGTTAATTCCTTTTCACCACTAAATTTAGCTGTTCCAAAAATAAGCTGAAGTCCTTTGGTATTATTGATTCCTTTTTCTGATGATTCCCTGAACTGTTTTACGATATCATCTTTACGCTGCTTGATCTTTTTGAAATTGATTTTAACCGACCCGATCTCTACGCCTAACTCAACTGCTTTTTTTGCCTGATAAACTGCCCTCGCAGAAGCCACCATGGCTTTTGTGGGCGTGCAACCATCGTTGATACAGGTACCACCAACCAATCTTTTTTCGATAATGGCGGTCTTTTTTCCAGCTTCGGCGAGTTTTTTGGCCAATGGTGTGCCTGCCTGCCCCGCTCCGATAATGATGGCGTCGTAATGTTTCATGGATAGGATTTGTTTTGTTGTAACTAATAACCTGAAAAAGCAGATCAATGTTTTACCGAACATGATTTATTCTTACGCAGATTATATTCTTAAAGTTCAACTAAAAAAGTTACAAACCATATTGAAAAACCGACGTTAGATAATTATAGACATTAAATTGACAAATATTAAACCTTTTGCAACATGCACACTCAAGCCGCAGACAACACGAACCTTACCGTTTATATCCAGGATGATCTTTCGATTGAAGATAAAAGAGAATTGGTTTTAACCAGTTTATTGGATGATTTGAATAGCCAGACGGAGTCTTTTAATTAGGGATCAAGACTTAAATAATTGCGATGAGTGGACACGATCCTGAATCGAATAAACAAAGGACTTGGCTGCTCTTGTCGCATCAAAATTATTTAATTAACTTATTTTTATTTATTTAGAAACCGATTTATACCATTTTCAATATCTCCAGCATGATTCCAGATACAAACATAAAATAAGGAAACTGTAACAGAAACCATATTGCCTATTAAATAATAGTTATTAAATTTTTCTGTCTCACCATTTTTATCGTCATGCTTTAATCTCGTGGCCAATTTTAATGCACTGAAGAACGTTAATGCATGTGGAATGCCATTAAACATAAAAATTGTGAGAAAGAGACGTTCGATGAATCCCCTACTAATGGATTTCATATCTATTTCTGATTTTTTGTAATACTGTTGCGCAATAAGCGAAAACAAAAAAGCAAGAATTAGCTCGCTTATTACCATAAGCATGGCTATAATTAAGATTGAGATCATGTTAATTCTGATATGTAATTTATTATTGATTTAACTGAAAGATATTCTTCTATTTTAAGACTTTTTTTTCTTTTCCATATCTGAGAACGGGTTTTTCCTAATTCTTCAGCAACTAGCTTATAATCACTTAATTTAATAAATTTGGCAATCAAATCATAATCCTTGCTAATTTTCCAATCATCAACAATGCTTTGGTATAAAAACATGCCACTTACCAAGGCCTTACTTTTAGGCTTATTTCTAAGATTAAAATAAAACCTATTATTTGACCCTTTATTTATTGTTAATTCTTCTCTAGCCTGTGTTAATCCGTCACCAAGCATTTCATACGCGATGTTTTTATTGATTGGGGTATCTATTGCTCCTTCAACCAGTACGAACCTAAGTTTAAATCCAGCATCAAGATCTATAATTTTTTCCTCGATAAAAAACATCAATTTCACAGCTGCGTTAGCACTATTCACTATACCCTGGAATTCATCTCCTAAGGTAATGGTCATTGGAGATAGCATTAGCTCTATATTTTCGCGATTTGCTTCATTTATTACTTTTTTAAAGTTATTCATGAGCTTATTTTGATTACTTTTTCTGCTATCAACTATATCCGCCATCAATATAAAGTAGTCTTTCATACTATTTTATCTATAATTTTATATCAAATATACTGAAATAATCATACTTATTTCACAAATAATGAAACAATAACAATTATTTCATTATTTGTGAAACAAATAATTATTTGCCCAATACAGCATCTGAACAATAAATATTTAAAGAATTAGCGAGGAAATATGGTTGTAAAATCATGCAGTATGAAAAAACCTATTGTTAGGTATGAAGCAAACCCTATATACATGATATTAATAGAAAAGGGCAAACAAATTAATGTTTACCCCTTTCAATCTAAATTAACGCTCTCGCGACAAAAGTAAAAATTCTCCGTTAACCTTTATGTAACAAAATCAGCTACAAAAGAAAACTAAGCTTTTAAATTAACGCATAATCTGCCGTGCCCTATGAAGGTTATCGGTAGCTTGCAAAATCTTATCTTTTAGTTTTGGATTGTAATCGGGATGAGATTTTAAAAACTCCTGCACAACAGCATAAGCCTTTTCGCTATTATAATTAGAAAATACAGCCGAGAGCCAGGATTGAGGGAAAAATATATCTCCAGTTTTTTGTATTTCAGCCAATAAATCCAAACTCTCTCCTAAATATTTTGCTGATGTAACCTGCCTGATTGGATGATGCAAATATGCCAGGGCAGTGGTTACCCAAGCCTCTTTCTGGCGATTTTTACGGTCTTTCAAACTATTAAAGAAATTATCACGTTCTTTTACATCCAACGACAGCGCAGGCATTAAATAAATCAGCCTGTTTTTACGGTCTTCATTTTTTGTGCGCGATAACTGGTCTTTTAAAATGGTATTCGCAGTATCCGTTTTAAGTGCTAAAGTTAAAGCCAGTGAGCTATAATCATCTTCTGAAAGTTTAATTCCTTCAGGAGCGGTTTGTTTTAACCAGATATTATACAGGCGCCTGGCTGCATCAGCGCTTTGATATACATTCTGATAAGCATTAAATAAGATTTTTTTGTTATTTGCCATTTGCTGCTGATCTATAGCATTCCAAATGGTTTTCTCTAGTAAAACATTGATCGACTCACGTTTTTCAGCTGTGAGGAATGTCCAGTAAATATTGGTCATATAACCCACTAGCAAACGCAGGTTCATTTCATTTTTTTCTACCGTGATGCCTTTAAGCAATACCACCAACAGTTCGTAAGGTTTAAAACTTTTGCCCGAGAGCATATTTTCATAACAGTTAATGTAAGCAGATGCCCGCTCTAAAGGATCGGTGATATTATAAATATCAGCCATCATATGCTGATCGATCGGAAAAAGGCCATAACCTGCCCCATTGGCATTAAATAAAATATATTGGGGCTTAGCTAATCCTTTAGCTTCTGTTACAATTGTTTTAACCGTTTTGGCATTTACACTTAAAACTTTGCTACTGGCAGGATAAACCAACTTTACAGAGAAAGATTGCGGCCAAACCCTTTGCCCGCCGGTTTCGCCTGTTTGGTTAAGGATTAAATCGCTTATTTTGTTGCCATCATATTTAATATCGTAACTAAAAACAGGTCTGCCAGGCTCGTTTACCCAAACTTTGTTCCAACTGTACAGATCGCTTTTAGTGTATTTGCTCAAAATGGTTATCAGATCGTTCCAGGTAGCATTGCCGTAGGCATATTTTTTAAGATACTCCCTAATACCCTTCTGAAAATTATCTTTGCCCATCAATAATTCCAGTTGACGCATCATAATCGGTGCTTTATGGTAAATGATGTTGCCATACATGGAGCCGGCTTCCTGTAGATTATCCAATTGCTGGCGGATGGGATTTGCACCCAAAGTCCTGTCTACGCCGTAAGCAGCCGGGTAATGATCCTGCAGGAATTTAAGATCGAAAGTGCTTTTGCCCATTAGCTTTTCGGTTACTTTATCGGCCATAAAATTGGCAAACACCTCTTTCATCCACACATCGTTAAACCATTTCATCGTTACCAGATCGCCAAACCACATGTGCGCAGTTTCGTGCGAAATGAGGTTGGAACGCGAAATAAACTGATCTTTCGTTGCCCCCTGATCCAAAAACAAAGCCGACGCTTTATACTGCACCTCGCCCGGATGCTCCATACCGCCGAACTGAAAATCGGGAACCCCTACGAAACCAACTTTCTGAAAAGGGAATTTTATCGCTGTCCAATCTTCCAAAAAACCAATAGCATCGCTGTGGGCTACAAAAACAGAATCGACACTGAGTTTTATCTTTGCCGAATCCGTTTCGCGGTGAAGGAATTCCATATCGCGATCTTTCATTTTTTTATTAATGAAAGTATATTTCCCTGCAGTAAAAGAGAACAGATAGGTTGGTAGTTTATCCGAATTTTTAAAGTGATAAGTTATCGCATTGGCCTGCACCAACGAATCCTTTTTTGCTGCATTAGCCATTACTTTCCAATCAGTTGGAACAGTTAATGAAAGTAAAAAATTAGCTTTTAAATCCGGTTGATCGAAACAGGGAAATACCGTCCGGGCATGGTCTGGAACAAAAAGTGCATATAGAAAATCCTTATTCCTGTTCAGCGATTCGTTTCCAGCTATAAAAGCAATTTCGATATGGTTAATACCTAACTTTAAATATTGTTGATCGACGAAAATATGTTCGTCTTTAAAATCGATGGCAGCTGCTTTTCCGTTAACAGAAATCGTTTTTAAATGATCAACATTTTGTTTAAAGTCTATTTGCAGATGAGTTAATTTATTCAACTTAAAATCAATACTTTCTGTCGATTGAATTGAAGCGCTCTGTTCAG
>NZ_DJDT01000151.1 GCF_002432345.1 Pedobacter sp. UBA5917 | reverse complement strand
GATAAAATTGAAAATAAAATCAGTCCACTTATTTATGGCTCCAACATCGAAGATGTAAACCACGAAATTTATGGCGGTTTTTACGATCAGCGGATTTTCGGCGAAAGTTTTGAAGAACCTAGTACAGGCCTAAATTTTAACCAATGGCGCAGGTATTCGGGTTTCTGGACAGGTAATAATGGTATTGTTACGATAAAACCGGGCAGGAATACAAAAAGTGAAGTACAAATGAATGGCGTCCATCACATTGGTGTAGAACCCGATCATAGCGCAAAGCTGATTTATGAACCGAAAAATATCGTTGATGGTGCTGTTGAAGCCGAAATCAGGTTTACCAATAAAGGTGATGGCGGCGGACTGATTTTCCGTGTGGCGAACGAGGGAATAGGTGATGATGCTTTTGATGGATATGAATTAAGTTTAAGTGCCGATGGTAAAAAAGTAGCCCTTGGAAAACACCTTCAAAATTTCCGTTTATTGAAAGAAGCATTGGTTGATTTTTCGCCACAAAGCTGGAACAAACTGCGGTTGGTATTGAAAGACAGACAGATGGAGATCTTTTTGAATACTAAACAGGTGCTTTCATTTACAGATAATGATCAGCCAATTTTATCTGGTAAGATCGGCTTGCGTACATGGAAATCGGACATGGAATTCAGGAATATTAGTATTTCTGATCAAGGTAAAACCGAACAGCTTAAACTGGTTAATGCACCGAACGAAGAGGTGAGTTACAACTGGGATCTTGTTAAAAGCAACCATGCAAAAGCAACATTTCACATTGATTCTACTGCTGCATACAATGGGAAAAAATCGCAGATCATTAATTTTATCAGTGGCGTGGGGAAAGTTGGAGTAGCCAACAGGAGTTTAAACCGCTGGGGGATTGCTACAAGAAAAGACCAGTTGTTTCATGGAAGGATTTACCTGAAAGGTACAATTGAAGGACCAGTTACAATAGCACTGGAAAACATTGACGGGAGCAAAACCTATGCAAAACACCAAATTAATGCAATAGGAAAAAATTGGAAGAAATTCACTTTCAATCTTACTTCAAATGCAACTGATGCAAATGCACGTTTGGCTGTTTACCTCACTTCGAAAGGGAAACTGTGGATTGATCAGGTGGTACTAATGGGTACAGGGAAGGATCAGTTTAACGGATTGCCGATACGCGCCGACATTGGAAAAATGCTGGTTTCGCAAGGGCTCACCTTTCTGCGTTATGCCGGCACAATGGTAAATGCGCCAGGATATAAATTTAAAAATATGATCGGTGATCCGGATAAACGGATGCCATACCGCGGTCATTGGAACTGGTATGCCTCAAATGGCTTTGGAGTTGAAGAGTTTTTAAAATTTTGCGAACAAACCCAGATAACACCCTGTTTTGCGATCAACATTTATGAAACGCCGGAAGATATGGCCGATATGGTAGAATACCTTAATGGAGATAAAAACTCCACCTGGGGGGCGAAAAGGGCCAAAAACGGACATCCTGAACCTTATCATGTTAAATATATAGAAATTGGGAACGAAGAAGTGATATTTAACGGAGATAGCAGGGCAGCTTATGAAGAATATGTACAGCGCTTTAAAATTCTGGCCGATGCCATGCGGCAAAAAGACAACTCGCTTAAATTGGTGCAGGCGGCATGGTGGCGTCCTGATTCGCCAAATATGGAATATGTGTTTAAAGAATTGAATGGAAAGGCCGATTATTGGGATCTCCATGTTGGAGGCGATGATCCATCAGCAGGTAAAGAAACTGATAAACAGCTAACGGATATGCTGGACCGTTTTAAGAAATGGGATCCCAATACCACAATGAAAATTGCCGTATTTGAAGAAAATGGAAGTAAACACGGTATGCAACGTGCACTTGGCCATGCTACGAATATGAATGCTATACGCAAACACAGTGAAGACGTACTAACGTCGAGTCCGGCAAACGCTTTACAGCCAGATAGGCAAAATGATAACGATTGGGATCAGGGACAGATCTTTTTTACTCCCGATCAGGTTTGGGGTATGCCGCCCTTTTATGCGCAGCAAATGCAGGCCGAAAATCATCTGCCGTTAAGAATCAATACATCGGTTAATGGTAATCTGGATATTACGGCGGCAAGAAGTGAAAAAGGTAAGGATTTGGTATTGTATGTGGTAAATACAACTGCTGAAACAATAGATGCAAGATTTGAATTTACAGGTTTTGAAAACAGAGCCCCTGAAGTTAATGTTTCAACACTTTCAGGCAATCTCAAGGAACGTAATACTGCTAAAAAGCAAAAAGAATACATTACACAATATTCGAAAGTGCTAATGCCCACAGATCACCCGGTTTATGGTTTTAAACCATTTTCGTATACCATATTACGGTTTACAAAGGATTAAAACGGTAATTGCTTATCTATTTTGAATTTAAAACAAATCCCATTACCAACTGTTATCCTATAAATAAAATATAGCTGTCATGAAAAAGAAATTAGTAATGGGTTTATTAACGCTGGCCTTATTTGGCGGCGCAGCCCTAAGTGTAAATGCCCAGGAAAAGAAAAAAACGGAAGTTGGTAAAGCGTTGGATCATACCGGAAAGGCGATTGAAAAAGGTGCTAAATCGGTAGGTAATAAAACGGCAGAGGTTGCGGTGAAAGGAAGTTCGAAGGTTGCAGACAAAACCTGGAAAGGTAAAATGGCACCAGATGGCTCTAACGTTTACATCAATGCGAAAAATGAAAAATACTATGTAAACGCAAAAGGGGCAAAAATCTGGTTAAAACCTAGTCAGATTAAAGATAGGCCAGAACCTAAAAAATAATAACAGAAAAGTCCCGATGAATGCCATCGGGACTTTTTTATGTAATAGTAACCGCCATTATATTTTTAACCTGTAAATACCATCCATATAGGAATTGGTTCCGGTTGGGGCTTCTTTCGTAGCTTCGGTTTTATCAATCAATAGTTTTTCAATTCGATTGTTGTTTACCTTTAAATTAAGCTCATAAAGTTTATCATCACCCAATTTAAGATAAAAAGTGTTATCGATGCTTTTTGATAAATAAGGTATTTCCCACGAAGCAAGCTGGTAAAAATCTATTTTCTCGGTATTATTATAGCTAAATGGCTGGCGGATTTCAAAGCTTATCTGTTTAATTACGTTATTTGCATCTTTCGAATATAGCTGTATCTTGTTTTTGTCGAAATAACCGGTAGTTTTCGGGTTGAGTAAATCCACATCTGTACCATTTTTAATTACGAGTAATAAAGGTTCGGTTGTATTCGGTGAACAGGCACACAGGCGGTTTCCTTTTTTACAACCCAAATTGGCGATAAAAATCGCCATGAGAACAATTAAAATTTTTTTCATACGGATATTTATATCTGGTTTTTAATCTTAAACGGTTAAAGAACTGTATTTGCTACAGTTGAAAACAGATGACTTTGAATTTAGCAGATGGTTTCAGTCTAAAGAATAATAAGCTTAAAGCGTGATGGGAAGGAGTTAAAAATAATCAAATTTGGGTTATTGTATTTTTAATCTGTAAATACCTTCGAGATACAAATTGCTTCCTGCCTGAGTTTCTTTCGGGGCTTCAGCTTTATCGATCAATAATTTTTCAACCATATTCTTATTGACCTTCACATTTATTTCAAAGAGCTTATTATCGCCCAATTTAAGATAAAACGTATTGTCGATACTTTTAGATAAGGTAGATAATTGGTAGGACGTGAGCTGATAATAATCCAGTTTCTGGTTATTGCTATAATTAAAAGGTGGGCGGATTTCAAAAGTGATCTGCTTAATTTCATTATTCGCATCTTTCGAATACAGCTGTATCTGGTTTTTATCGAAATAACCCGTTGTTTTCGGATTAAGCAAATCCACATCGGCACTATTCTTAATTACTAAAACTAAAGGCGGCCCGCTAAGTACAGAACAGGCACAAAGACCTTCTCCACCTACATTGGCTTTTTTACAACCCAAATTGGCGATAAAAATCACCACGAGAACAATTAAAATTTTTTTCATACGGATATTTATATCTGGTTTTTAATCTTAAACGGGTAAAGAGCTGTGTTTGTTACAGTTGAAAACAGATGACTTAGAATTTAGCAGATCGTTTGAGTCTAAAGAATAATATGCTTAAAGCGTGATGGGGAAGGAGTTAAAAATAATCAAATTTGGGTTATTATATTTTTAACCTGTAGATGCCATCAAGATACGAATTGTTAGATGTCTGTATTTCTCTTGGGGCTTCGGTTTTATCTATAAATAGTTTTTCAATCACATTATTGTTTACCTTTAAATTGAGTTCATAAAGTTTACCATCGACCAGTTTTAGATAAAAAGTGTTATCAATACTTTTAGATAAAAGGGTGATTTGTGAAGAAATCAGTTGGTAATAATTTACTTTCAAGTTATCGCCGTATGTAAATGGCGGACGGATATCAAAACTGATCTGCCTGATTACATTGTTCGCTTCTTTCGAGTAAAGCTGTATCTGGTTCTTGCCGAAATAACCCGCAGTAGCCGGACTGAGCAGATCAACATCTGTACTATTTTTGATTACTAAACTTAAGGTTGGGCCGCCAGCCACTGTGCACGCACAAAGGATTTCTCCACCTACATTTGCTTTTTTACAGCCTAGGTTGGCGATAAAAATCACAACAAGAACAATTAGAATCTTTTTCATACGGATACTTATACCTGTTTTTTATTCTTAAACGGGTAAAGTACTGTGTTCGCTACAGTTAGAGAAGAAATAACTTAGGTCTAATGAAAGATTTTTAGTGAAGGACCGTCATCTCGATTGGAACGTCAAGAATATTCGGGAGAGAAATCTAAATCAAAAGCATCATAGAGTTAGATCTCTCGGCTGCGCTCGAGATGACGGGCCAGAATAAATAGTGTTAATGACGGGTATTTGTGGAACAAAAAAGCCCGGAAACATGATTCCCGGGCTTTAATATATTTATGTTTTTTTAAACAATTGTTCCGTACAGGTCGAAATCCTCTGCCCGGTCTATTTTTACCTGAACAAAACTTCCGTTTGCTGCATAACCTGTAGCAGCATCGATCAAAACTTCGTTATCTACTTCGGGCGAATCAAATTCGGTTCTTCCAACAAAGAAATCGCCTTCTTTTTTATCTACCAGTACTTTAAAGGTTTTACCTACTTTTTCCTGGTTGATATCGAAAGAAATACCCTGCTGGATTTCCATAATATCATCCACACGTTGCTGTTTTACTTCATCAGGAATATCATCAACCAAAGTATGTGCATGGGTCTTTTCCTCATGCGAATACGTAAAGCAGCCCAAACGGTCGAATTTTGTTTCGGCAACCCATGCTGCCATCTCTTCGAAATCGCGTTCTGTTTCGCCCGGATATCCGCAGATCAATGTGGTACGCATGGCAATGCTCGGCACTTTATCACGGATCTGGTTTACCAGATCGATGGTTTTTTGTTTAGTGGTACCACGGCGCATTGATTTTAACATGTTATCGGTAATGTGCTGTAATGGCATATCCAGGTACTTGCAGATGTTATCGCGCTCGTTCATGGCATCCAAAATCTCCATCGGGAAACCAGAAGGGTAGGCGTATTGCAAACGGATCCATTCAATACCCGGAACATCAGATAAACGGCGCATCAATTCATCTAGTTTACGTACACCATACAGGTCCAAACCATAATAAGTAAGATCCTGGGCAATTAAAATAAGCTCTTTTGTGCCGTTTTTGGCCAATATTTTAGCTTCGTTAACCAATTCTTCCATTGGTTTACTCATGTGCTTGCCACGCATTAACGGGATGGCGCAGAAAGAGCACGGGCGGTTACAGCCTTCGGCAATTTTGAAATAGGCAAAATGTGAAGGGGTAGTTAGCAAACGCTCGCCAATAAGTTCGTGTTTGTAATTGGCACCCAGCTCATGTAATATATTCTGTAAATCGTTAGTGCCGAAAAAGGCATCAACATTTGTAATTTCCGATTCCAGTTCGGGTTTGTAGCGTTCGGATAAACAACCTGTAACCACTACTTTGCCGATTTTTCCGGCTTCTTTAAGCTCGCTGAACTGAAGGATGGTATCAATTGATTCCTGTTTAGCATTGTCGATAAAACCGCAGGTATTGATTACAACGATATCATCTTTGCCCATTTTATCAGATTCGTGCACAACATTTAAATTGTTGCCACGCAACTGGCCCATCAATACTTCCGAATCGTATATGTTTTTTGAACAACCTAATGTAATCACATTGATTTTAGGCTGTTTAGTTATGATTTTATTGCGTACTACTTTGGTGTTCATCTTTTACACTTAATCTTTGCTATTAATAAAAGTAAGGTGGTCGTCACCCTGAATTTATTTCAGGGTCTTTTTTTACAAGATGCTGATCCCGATATAAGAATCAGGACAGTATGACGAATATTTTATAGGTGCTACTTAAACAAACTATTCACAAACTCTTTCTTATCAAAAAGCTGTAAATCGCCTATTTTTTCTCCTACACCGATATATTTAACCGGAATTTTGAACTGATCTGAAATGCCGATTACTACACCACCTTTCGCTGTTCCATCCAATTTGGTAATGGCCAATGCATTAACGTCGGTTGCTTCGGTAAACTGTTTACATTGTTCAAAAGCGTTTTGTCCGGTAGAGGCATCAAGTACCAATAAAATTTCGTGCGGAGCACCTGGAACAACCTTTTGCATTACCTGTTTGATTTTGCCCAGCTCGTTCATCAGTCCGATTTTGTTGTGCAAACGTCCGGCGGTATCAATAATCACTACATCTTCGCCATTTGCAACAGCGGATTGTAGGGTATCAAATGCAACCGATGCAGGATCAGAACCCATGGCCTGTGCTACTACTCTTACACCAACACGTTCGCCCCAAAGTTTAATCTGATCAACAGCTGCGGCCCTAAAAGTATCGGCAGCACCTAAAACCACTTTAAGGCCAGATTCTTTCAGTTTATGCGCCAGTTTTCCGATGGTAGTAGTTTTGCCCACACCGTTTACACCAACCACCATAATTACATAAGGTTTGTGGTTGCCATATTCAAACTGACGGAAATCGTTACTGTTGTTCTCTGATAACAGCAACTGGATTTCATCACGGAGAATAAAATTAAGCTCGGAGGTGTTAAGGTATTTATCTTTTGCAACACGCTCTTCGATGCGTTTGATGATTTTTAAAGTGGTGCTTACACCCACGTCAGAAGTAACCAAAACCTCTTCAAGATTATCGAGTACCTCATCATCAACAGCGGATTTTCCTGCTACGGCCTTGGTAATTTTGCTGAAAAAACCGTCTTTGGTTTTCTCTAAACCTTTATCCAATGCTTCCTGGGCTTCAGGTGCAGTTTCTTTCTTTTTGAAAAAATCGAATAAACCCATTAGTTATTTTTATGTTTCTTTAAAAAATCGGTAGGTATCTGAAATATATACAAACGATGGCTGGATATCTGTTAAACAACCAGTAAATTATTGGGGATTTTCGTTTGACTTTTTTTGAGTAATGCTTTTTACAGGTTCAACCAGAATAATCACTTCAACCTCTTTATTCTTCACGTCAAATCCGTCAGGAACAGAAATTGTCCCATTATCAGAAACTTTTGTTTTGAATTTGTATGCTTCCATGGTTATGCTTTTTATCAAAGATAATCAATTATTTCCTACCGTAAATTTCACTAACAAAAAAAGCCCTTCCGGTTAAAACGGAACGGCCTTTAATATTTTTATGTTAAAAAATATTAACCTTATTTAGATGCGATAGCATCTTTTACGTGGTCGTTGTGTACGATAAGTTCTTTGAATGAGTAAGCACCGGTTTTAGGTGATTTTACCATTGTAATTACTTTCGAATATTCTTTACCTGTACCTGTTTTAAGGGTTGCAACTACTTTCTTTGCCATGTTCTTATAATTTTAATGATTGAATAGGAGAATGTTAGAATGACAGAATTTTTTGATTCAATCATTTAACCAATCTATCATTCAATTATTTTATTTCTTTATGTACGGTTACTTTTCTCAATACCGGATTGAATTTTTTCAATTCTAATCTCTCAGTAGTGTTTTTACGGTTCTTGGTAGAAATATATCTAGACATACCTGGCATGCCACTTTCTTTATGTTCGGTACATTCTAAAATAACCTGAACTCTGTTACCTTTTTTTGCCATTTTAATATAAATTGTAAACTGTTAATCTCAACAGTTAATGTTTTTTACAAAAATCCTTTTTTAACGAAACGGTTGATGGCTTCGCTGATACCCACTTTATTAATGGTTTTGATCGCTGAAGTAGAAACTTTCAACGTAATCCAACGGTTTTCTTCAGGGATATAAAATTTCTGAAGTTGTAGGTTAGGGTAAAATTTGCGTTTGGTTTTAACGTTTGAGTGAGAAACGTTGTTACCTATCATTGCTTTTTTTCCTGTTAAATCACAAACTCTTGACATGACTTGTAAATATAGTTGTTAATATCGTCCGCTTAATTTTTTTAAGAGTGTGCAAATATCTGAATAATAATTGTAAAAGACAATAGTGTAGCTAATTATTTTTATAATTTACATTTAATGAGTGTACAGGTTTGGGCAATGTTTGTTGATGCCTGATCTTTAAAATTAACTGTAGCGGATGATTTAACGCACAATACAATCAGTATTGAGGCCGACGGAAATATCCATATATTAAAAATAAATATTTTTAAACAAACGTTTGATATTCATTTTGATACGATTAGACTATTTCTCCACACTATTATTTATGATTAGACTATTTCTCCTTACTATTATTTATTTAAATTAGCCGCAACTAATCCAACATATAAAACAGAGCAATGCAGATTACATCTTTTAAGCAGTACGAAGAAGATTATAAAAAAAGCGTAGAAAACCCCGAGCAGTTTTGGGGCGAAGTAGCACAGAATTTTCAGTGGCGTAAACCCTGGTTTAAGGTTTTATCATGGAATTTTAACGAACCCAATATCAAATGGTTTGAGGGCGCTAAACTTAATATTACCGAAAACTGTTTAGACCGTCATCTTGCCACCAACGGCGATAAACCGGCCATTATCTGGGAACCGAACAATCCAGAAGAAGAAAGTGTTACCTACACTTATAAGATGTTGCACGAGCGTGTTTGCCGTTTTGCCAATGTGTTAAAACGCAATGGTGCAAAAAAAGGCGACCGTATCTGTATTTATATGCCTATGGTGCCCGAACTGGCTATTGCAGTTTTAGCCTGTGCAAGGATCGGTGCCGTTCATTCAGTTATTTTCGGTGGATTTTCTGCAAAATCAATCGCCGACCGCATTAACGATTCGCAATGTAAAGTGGTAATTACTGCCGATGGTTCTTACCGCGGTAATAAACAGATCCCTTTAAAGGATGTAATTGATGATGCACTGATCGGTTGCCCGACTGTAGAAAAATGTATTGTATTAACGCATATCCGTACCCCTGTTTCGATGCTGAAAGGCCGCGATGTTTGGTGGGAAGATGAAGTAAAACACGTAAACGACATCTGCGAAGCGGAAGAAATGGATGCGGAAGATATGTTGTTCATCCTGTATACCTCAGGCTCTACCGGAAAACCAAAAGGTGTGGTTCATACCTGCGGGGGATATATGGTTTACGCAGGTTATACTTTCTCAAACGTATTTAATTACCAACCCGGTGAGGTTTATTTCTGTACGGCCGATATCGGCTGGATCACCGGTCACTCTTATATCGTTTACGGACCGCTTTCGCAGGGGGCAACTTCCGTACTGTTCGAAGGTATTCCAACTTACCCAACACCATCGCGTTTTTGGGATATAGTAGAAAAACACAAAGTAAATACACTTTATACTGCACCAACAGCTATCCGCTCATTAATGAGTTATGGCGACGATCCGTTAAATGGAAAAGATTTAAGCACCATCCGTGTTTTAGGTTCGGTAGGTGAACCGATAAACGAAGAGGCATGGCATTGGTTCGATGAGAAAATCGGTCATGGTAAAGCACCTATTGTTGATACCTGGTGGCAAACAGAAACCGGCGGAATCATGATTTCGCCAATTGCAACGGTAACGCCAACCAAACCCAGTTTTGCTACCCTTCCTTTGCCGGGTATCCAACCGATTTTGGTTGATGAAAACGGTAATGAAATTGAAGGAAATGGTGTTATGGGCAATCTTTGTATCAAATTTCCTTGGCCGGGTATGTTGCGCACTACTTATGGCGATCATGAACGTTGCAAACAGACCTATTTTTCTACTTACGAAAATCTATATTTTACCGGCGACGGCTGTTTACGTGATGAAGATGGGTATTACAGGATTACCGGCAGGGTAGATGATGTATTAAACGTTTCGGGCCACAGGATTGGTACCGCCGAGGTAGAAAATGCGATTAATATGCATGCCGGTGTGGTAGAAAGTGCGGTTGTTGGCTATCCGCATGATGTAAAAGGGCAGGGGATTTATGCTTTTGTAATTTACCCTGATATGCACGGTGAAGCGGAATTATCGAAAAAAGATATTTTGCAGACCGTTACCCGCGTAATTGGTGCCATTGCAAAGCCTGATAAGATATTGTTCGTTTCAGGTTTGCCAAAAACACGTTCGGGCAAGATTATGCGCAGGATTTTACGCAAGATTGCCGAAGGCGATACCAGTAATTTAGGCGATACTTCTACCTTGCTCGATCCGGGTGTGGTAGAAGAAATTATCGAAGCTGCGAAGAAACTTTAACAGATTAGATATTTAACAAGAAAGCCTCCTGATAGAAAATCAGGAGGCTTTCTTGTTTATCGGTCATTATATTAATAACCCGGGTTTTGCCTTAAAGCTTTATTCACATTTATTTCACGATCAGGGATTGGGAAAACCAGTTTTGGGTCATCATAGGCAAAGGTTCCTATCGAACGTTTGGTACGTTTATAATCATGAAGCCTAAAACCTTCATAATCCAACTCTTTTTCCCTTTCGTTTAAGATAATTGCTAGAGTTGGTATTACATTACCTAATCCGGCCCTGGTTCTTAACGTATTAATATCATCGGCTGGTGTGGCGCCAATGGCTGTGCCTAATCTAAAATTAGATTCTGCACGAATCAGGTATTGTTCTGTAACCCTGCAAACAGGTATGTTATCATAAAAGCTATACCATTTCTTAGTAAAGAAACCGGTTCGGGCACCGGTACCATCGTAAATCATTTCAGTTTGCCTTTTATCGCCTGCTTCGAACGAGTTGTAAAATGTAGTATTTACCAAGGCATCAGCCCGGCCTACATCGCCACCGGTTGCGTTTTGATAGCTGGCATAAAAAGTAGCCAATCCATCATTAGAAGTACCTGCATTGCTCTGCTCGTTCTGTTTGATTTCGAAAATTCCTTCGTTCGAATTTTTGGTCCTGAACGGTGCTTCAAGTGAATTGGTGATTAAATGATATGGGCTGTTTGTAATAATGTCATTAGCCATATCCCTGGCTAAGGCATATTTGCCCTCCTGTAAGTAAACCCTTGCCAAAAATGCTTTAGCAGCATACTGATCATCAACTGCAGACAATTTTGTAATGGCCGATTTTAAATCATTTTCTACGGCTGCATATACCTCTGCAACAGTATTACGTGCAACAGAATTGGTTACATTATCGATGGTTTTAACGGCTTTTGTGATAATTGGTACACCTAAATTTGCATTGGCGCCCGATGCATCATAAGGCAGCGCGTATAATCTTACCAGTTCGAAATGCATTATTCCCCTGATAAATAAAGCTTTGCCTTCTATCACATTCCTGGTGTTGGCATCATTTACCACATTTAATGCAGAAAGGACAATATTTGCAGTGTTAATTGCACTGTAAGCGGTTATCCAGGTTCTTCTTACGTCAGCATTATCAGATACAATGGCTTTGCTCGATATATTACGGTAGGTAGTAAAACTGCCGCGCCATGTTAAATAGTTATCACTGGCATAAAGGTCAGGTATAAAAACAAGGTTATTGCCATAGAGATCGCCGGTTGCTAAAAAAGTGTATGCCCCAATCAATGCATTCTGAACATCTGCAGTAGTATTTAGTGCCACATTGGCATCAATATTTTGCTTGGGATCTATATCTAATTGTTTTTTACAGCTGGATGTGCCCAGGATAAGAAGACATACAGCCAATATATTTTTATAATTTTTCATATCTAATGTTTTTATAAGCCAATGTTTACGCCAAAAGTGATGGTTCGTGCCTGTGGTGGGGTATAAAAATCGTGGCCAAGCTGGATATTATCCGATTGGAGAGATCCACCACTAGGCGTATTTACCTCCGGATCGTAACCTTTATAGCCGGTTATGGTAAACAAATTAAGGGCCGAGGCGAAGATTTTTAGATTTTGCAGTTTATATTTGTTAATAAATGCTTTAGGCAGATTATAGCTAAAAACAACACTTTTTATCCTCAGATAAGAACCATTCTGTATCCATCTGGAAGATGGGCTTGTACCGTTCCCCTCATTAAACCTGGGTTGCGGAATAGGGGTATCGCGATTTGTTGGCGTCCAGTAATTTAACTGATCGATGGTTTGATTATCAAAATAATCACCATTGGCAGATTGGAAAACACCGGCCATATTATAAATGTCATTGCCAGAAACAAATTGTGCCTGTACATCCAGGTCGAAGTTTTTAAAAGAAAAATGGTTACCGAAACCGCCGAAGAATTTTGGGTTAGGATCGCCAAGTTTCTGGTTCTGGGCAAGGGTATAATCGTTGGTTGTGGTGGTTCTTGAAGCGTCAATATAATAAAGTGCATCACCATTGGCAGGATCTACACCTGCATAGGCCTTTCCGTAGAAATAACCCAATGGCTCACCAACCGCAACACGGCCTAAAAATCTTCCGCCCGGATAAATCGGCTGATCATCAACCAAACGTAAAACCTTGTTCCTGTTTAAGGAAATATTAAACGAAGTAGACCATTTAAATTCGCCCACAAAGTTTCTGGTATTTAAAGAGAATTCAAATCCACGGTTCTGCATATCGCCAATGTTCTGGGTGATAGACGAGAAACCATTTGTTGCTGCGATTGGAGCGTTTAGCAATAAATCGGTTGTTTTCTTTTTATAATACTCAACAGTACCCGAGATGCGATCGGAGAAAAAGCCGAAATCTAAACCGATATTGTAATTTGTTGTATTTTCCCAGCTTAAATTCGGATCGCCCAACTGACTTGGCCGTGTGCCGCCAACGCCTGCATAGTTAACACCACGGTAAAGATTTCTTGAAGCAAAATCGCCAATTTCAGCATTACCGGTTAAACCATAACTGCCCCTAAGTTTTAATAAACTTAACCATTCGCTCGATTTAAGGCCATCTTCCTGGTTAATAAGCCAGCCAACTGATACGGCAGGGAACGTTCCGTACCTGTTATTTACACCAAACCTTGATGAACCATCGGTCCTGATCGAAGCACTCAACAGGTATTTATCGTCGTATTTATAGTTTACCCTGGCCAGATAGGAAACAAAGGTATGTCTGGTTTCCGACGATTCGCCGGCCGAAATTACCGCTGCACTTGCAATCTTGGTAAAACTGTCTGACGGCAATGTGGTTCCGGTTACCGATGAATACCTGAATTTTGTATCCTGAAACGCAAATCCGGCCAATACATTCAGATTGTGTTTTTCGTTAAAGGTTTTGGTATAGTTAAGGGTGTTATTGGTGTTAAAGTTGATGGATTTAGCCATATAATCTGTAGAAGAACCTCCTGTACTTCCTCCATCCTGTGTTTTCGACCCTAAAAATTGCTCTTCTTCAAGGTTATTGAAATCAAAACCATATTCGCTTCTAAGAACCAGATCTGGAGTGATTTTTAAGCTCGCATAAGCATTTGCAAAGGTTCTGTAAGTGGTTGAAAGGTTTTTACCGTTCTCATAATCAATTAAACTATTATAATAAACGGTAGAACCATTTAACTGGCCAGATGCATCGCGTACCGGTTGAATTGGCGGCAAGGCATTTAACTGTAAGGGATTTGAAAAAGCATTATCGGTAGGGATACGGTAATTATCTACTTTTGAAATGTTGACAGCACCTCCTACGTCTAAGATCTTAGATACGGTATGATCTATACTTAATCTGCCACCTGTACGTACGTAACGGTTATTTACAATAATTCCATCATTATTGTTATAATTTCCCGAAAGCATAAATCTGGTTTTGGCATCACCACCGTTAATGTTTATGTTGTATTGCTGAGTGTGTCCCCTTCTGAAAGCTTCGTTAACCCAATTGGTGTTGTTGTTGCTTGTCCAATCATCTGTTCCGGTATAATCTTTCCACATTTCGGCCGCATTTGCATAATCACCGTCATCGTAGTTATTATATTTAAAAGAAGCATCTAGTAACTGGCGGTATTGGTCGGCATTTAAAAAATCGCCTTTTTTTGTTGGATCGCTAAATCCGGCATAATATCCAAAATCGATGTTGGTTCTTCCCTGCTTGCCTTTTTTTGTGGTGATGAGCACAACCCCGTTCGATCCTCTTGCACCGTAAATGGCTGCAGAGGCAGCATCTTTTAACACTTCCATCGATTCGATATCATCAGGACTAATTGCCGCAAGCGGATTATCAGCCTCGGTATAGGTACCCAACGCCTCGCTCACAATCGGTACTCCATCTATTACAAACAAGGGCTGATTACTAGCCGAGATAGACGAAATACCCCTTACCCTGATTTGTAAGGCCTGACCAAGTTTGCCACTGCCCGAATTGATAAAAACGCCAGGTGCTTTACCCTGTAAGGCGCCCTCTACCGTTGGTACTGGCCTATCTTTAAAATCATCAGCAGTAACCCTTGCGATAGAACCCGTTACATCGCGTTTGTTCTGCGTGCCATAACCCACCACAATCACATCCGTTAAGGTTGTATTCTCCTCCTCCAGGCTCACATTAATGGTTTGCCCTGTAATCGGTAATTCCTTGCTTTTGTAGCCGATAAAGCTGAATACAATTATTTTGGCATCATCGGCTACGGTTAATTTAAAAGCCCCCGTAGCATCACTCTGTGTGCCGGTGGAGGGCGAGCCTTTTACAAAAACGCTGACACCCGGAATTGGTCCCGAGGCCGACGTTACCTTTCCGGTAATTACTTTGCCCTGCGCGAAAGCAAATGAAATTAAGCAGAAAGATAAAATCATACTTAAGAGTAGTTTTTTCATCAAAATTTTAGGTTTAGTTAATAATGTTTAGCTTTTATAGAAAACTTACTATTAAGATAATCAAAAATATATTCAAAACCTTGTTGATTAGATAGAAATGTGTTTAATATTTGGTTTAATTCGTTAAAATCAAAACAAAATAATGGTTTGGCCTGTTGGATAGTGAGAAATAACAGATTAATTATATCAAAAATCACCAGTATGGATAAGTTAGAATTAAAAGGAAAGTGGAATGAAATAAAAGGAAAGGTTAAACAAGCCTATGCTGATTTAACGGATGATGATTTAAAGCACGAAGAGGGACAAGATGACGAATTGTTGGGCAAACTGCAGCAAAAAACCGGAAAAGGTAGGGAAGAACTTGTAAAATGGATCAACTCATTATAACATCAATTTTATGAAATAAACAGGCGGTCTAAATCAGACCGCCTGTTTGCGTTTAAAACATTTTTTATGCCCGATATCGCCAAAAGATTTCCAGAAAATCCAATTTTATACCCAAAAGATCTTGAGCCAAGCAGATCAGGACTTGAAATTGTTTGTTTGCTCAATCCAGGCGTTTTTACTTTCGAAGGAAAAACCTGGTTGTTGGTACGGGTGGCCGAAAGGCCTGCGCAAAAGGCTGGAATAATATCTTTCCCGGTATTAAAAAAAGATGGGATCGAAATTATAGAGATCGAAGAAAACCATCCTGAATTAAATGCAACCGACCCACGGGTGATCAATTATAAAGGCAATGATTATTTAACCACCTTATCGCATTTAAGATTGCTTTGCAGCAATGATGGTATACATTTTTATCAACCCCAGGGCTATCCTTTATTACAGGGTGTGGGTGAAGATGAGGTTTTCGGGATTGAAGATTGCCGTGTTTCGCTGATTGAGGGTAGATATTATTTAACGTTTACAGCAGTTTCAGGGCATGGGGTAGGAGTGGGCATGCGCAGTACAAAAGATTGGAGGAATTTCGAAAACCATGGCATGATCATTCCGCCGCATAATAAGGACTGTACCATGTTTGAAAAACGGGTAAATGGCAAATTTTATGCTTTGCACCGCCCCAGCAGTGTGGCTTTGGGTGGCAATTATATCTGGCTCGCCGAATCGCCCGACGGTATACATTGGGGCAAACATCGCTGCATTATTAAAACCAGACCGGGAATGTGGGATAGTGCCCGCGTTGGTGCAGGTGCCGCACCGATTAAAACAGTTGATGGCTGGCTCGAAATTTACCATGGCGCAAACGAAAAACACCAGTATTGTTTAGGCGCTTTTTTAATGGATTTAAACGATCCAGCGAAAGTATTGGCGCGTACTTTAAATCCTATTATGGTACCCACAGCCGATTATGAACTGCATGGTTTCTTCGGTGAAGTGGTTTTTACCAACGGACACGTGATTAATGGCGATGAACTGACTATTTATTACGGTGCTGCGGATGAATTTGTGTGCGGAGCAAAGTTTTCGGTGAAGGGAATTTTAGCGGAACTTAGTTGTTTTTAGCCACGGATGCACGGGATTTACACAGAATAGTTTTTTGCACCATGCTCACCAATGAACTAATGGCTAATGAACCAGTGAACCAAAAACAAAAAAAGCGATCCTCCTTTCGGAGAACCGCTTTAAGCTTTGGACTTTGGTCTTTATTGCTTTGATCTTTCTTAGTATCCAAAAATCTGTTCTAAACTTAATTTAGTAACCGGACCGAATTTTGCTAAATCGGCCATGTTGATTTTTTTCTCCGAAGCAACAATACAATAGCTGTACGGTTTGCCCGAAAGGTTGTTTTGGTGGAACGATTTTACATCGTTAAAAGTTAATGGTTTTAGGTTGGCGTACTCATCAACTCTCGAATCGTGGTCGAAACCTAATTTTTTATCTGCTAAATAGGTATAAATGATGCCATCTTTGGTAATGCGGCTGGTTTCTATACCATTTAATGAGTTGGCTTTCGATAAATCGAATGATTTGTCTGATTCTGGTAGCGTAGTCAGCAATTCGTTCATACCCGCAACCGCATCATTCATTTTATCTGCCTGGGTACCTACATAAGCGATAATTGTATTCTCTTTTTCCTTGCTGTTTGGCGAAGAATATACTGCGAATGTAGAGTAAGCCAATGCTTTAGATTCGCGGATGGTTTGGAATACAACAGAACCCATACCACCACCAAAATAATTGTTGAATAAAGCAATTTTAGCTGAATTGGCAGGATCGTACAACCCGCCATTGCGTACCCAACGGATTTCTGCCTGAACCATATCGTAATCGGCAAAATAAACCTTGTTCGAATCGGTTTTGGTATACACAAATTTCTTGATCGGTGCCGCATCGGTAAATTCTTTTGCCAATGGATGCGCCTTCACAATATCAGCAGAAAATGCTGCCAACGTTTTCGGACCGTAATAAGTAATGGTGTGTTTGTAATTGGTAAGGTTATGCAGGATATAGATCAGATCAGCCGATTTAATATTTTTGATCTCATCATTGGTTAATCCGTAGTTGAAAGGGTTATCTTTTCCGAATTGCGCATAGCTCATTAAACCACCAAGAATTGATGATTTGTTCAGTTTTGCATTATCCCTCGATTTTAACAAACGGCCTTTTAAATCTTCCAAAGCTTTTTCGTTCGGTTTGCAGTTAGCCAGCACATCTTCCAATAAAGCAACGGCTTTATCAAAGTTTTCCTGTAAACCACTGATCGTAACTGTGGTAACATCGGTGCCCACATTAACATTATAGCTACAGGCAATGTTGTAAAATGCCTTGCTGATATCTTCTGCCGAATATTTATCGGTACTTAAAAAAGCGAGGTACTGGGCAGCATAAGGCAATAATTTGTAGTTGTAAGAACCCATATCGAAACGGTATCCCAAACGGAAAATTCCATTTTCGGTGTTCTGTACCGCAATTACATCTGCAATGCCTGCTTTACCAAACTGAAGATCTTTGGTGTAATCCAAAAACTTAGGTGCGATTGGTTTTACCGGTGCAGCGATAATTTCTTTTGTGAATGGAGAAACTTCGTTTACATTGGTTTTAACTGCGGTAATGATTGGTTTTTCCACTTTGATAATGCTCTTATCTTCACCTTTATGTTTTAAGATAGAAACATAGTTGTTAATGAAAAATTTATTGGCAAAATCTACAATTTCCTTTTTGGTTACTTTACCCATAGCATCGGTTGAGGCCAATGTTTTATCCCATTCCGTACCACGGTTCTGGATAAAAGCATTCATTGTAAAATCTGCACGTACATCGTTGTTATCAAAATTCTGTAGTTCAGATAATTTAATGTTTGCAACGGTAGCTTTGATCAGGCTTTCATCAAATTCGCCTTTTTTAAGCAATTCTACCTGATCCAACAATAATTTTTGGGCTTCTTCTAAACTTTGTCCTGCTTTTGGCGAACCGGATAAAATGAAGATACCATAATCTTTCATTGAGTTATATCCCGCACCAGCCCTTAACATTTTTTGTTGTTTATTAATATTGATGTCCATTAAACCCGCTTTGCCGTTGGCCAAAATACTGCTGATCAGATCCAGTAATAAACTTTCGTGCGTATTTTGTGCAAAACCTCTGTAAGCAACATACAAATTTTCGGCACTTGGACCATAAATATCAACTTTTTGGATCTGTGTTAAAGGTTTTTCCGGAGCCGGGTTATACAACGATAGCGGCTTCGACTTCATATAGGCAAAATCCTTGTCGATTTTTTTGATCAGGTCATCGTAATTAATATCACCGCTCATAATTAAGGCCATATTGTTGGGCACATAATATTTGTCGTAATATTTTCTGATTTCAACCAGTGAAGGATTTTTTAAATGTTCGATGGTTCCAATAGTGGTTTGTTGTCCGTAGTTGTGTGTCGGAAACAGCGAATACAGCATTTTCTCGTACATTTTACGTCCATCGTTATCCATACCGATGTTTTTTTCTTCGTAAACTGCCTCTAATTCTGTGTGGAAAATACGGAAAACCGGTGCACGGAAACGCTCTGCCTGTACGGCTAAAAACTTATCTATTGCGTTTGATGGAAGATCTTCTTCATAAACCGTTTCCTCTACCGAAGTATGGGCATTGGTGCTATTGCTTCCAATCGATTTCATCATTTTATCGTATTCATTTGCGATAGAATAATTAGATGCTTCGCCCGAAGTTTTATCAATTTCTTTGTAAATCTCTTTGCGTTTTGCAGGGTCGGTGGTTTTGTTGTAGGTTTCGTAAAGTGCCTCGATCTTATCCAGATAAGGTTTTTCTTTGGCATAATTTAAAGTCCCGAATTTATCCGTTCCCTTAAATAAAAGATGCTCTAAATAATGGGCCAAACCGGTATTTGTACGTGGATCGGTATTACTGCCGGCCCTAACCGCCATTTTGTAAGTAATATTAGGCTCCTTGTTATTTTGGGATAAAATTACCGTTAATCCATTTTTTAAGGTGTAAAAACGGGTTTTGGTAGGGTCGTTGGTTACATATTTATATGCATAACCGCCTGATGTGCCTGTTTTCCATTGATAGGTTGTTTGCGCCTGGGCTATCGAACCTGTAATCAGAAAACAAGCTAAAGTAAATAGTTTGAATTTCATTGTTTGGTTTGGTTTTATGATCATGAGCAGTATCCGGTTGTTGAAAGGAAGATCCAAATACAGCGTTCATTTTTAATAAGTTATTTATCCAAATATAAATGCTTTCCCCTATCGAACGAAAATATTTTTTATTTAGGAACTAAAAGGATTGGAATAAATGATTTCAGCATATAAATCACGGTTTATTGTGCCCTGAAATTATAATTCTGTATTTTTACCGGCATGACAAAGCAGGGCACAAAACCAAATATTTTAGTTGTAAACGACGATGGTATTACAGCTACGGGTATTAAAAATTTAATGGAGGTAATGCAGGAGCTGGGCAATGTTGTGGTGGTTGCACCAGATAGTCCGCAGAGTGGCATGGGGCATGCCATAACCATTGGCAGGCCGATCCGTTTTGATAAAGTTGAGCTTTACGAAGGTGTCGAAATGTATAAATGCAGCGGTACACCGGTTGATTGTGTTAAAATTGCCGTAAATAAGATTTTCAAGGGTAAAAAGCCCGATTTATGTGTATCCGGGATCAACCATGGGTTAAATAATTCTATTAATGTATTGTATTCAGGCACCATGTCGGCCGCGGTAGAAGGAGCAATAGAAAAAATTCCATCGGTAGGTTTCTCTTTGGATGATTTTGCAGCCGATGCCGATTTCAGCCACACTAAAAAATACATTAAAAATATCTGCGAACAGGTTTTGGCCAACGGTCTGCCCGAAGGTACCCTGTTAAACGTTAACTTTCCGAAAGATAACATAAAAGGGGTTAAAATTTGCCGCCAGGCCAATGCCAAATGGATGGAAGAGTTTGAAGAAAGGACCGATCCCTACAAACGCCCTTACTATTGGTTAACCGGCGTTTTTGAGAATTTTGATAAAGGTGAAGATACCGATAACTGGGCGTTGGAACACCATTATGTTTCTATTGTTCCGGTACAGTTCGATTTAACCGCGCACCATGCCATACAGACACTCAACAGTTGGGATTTTATCGGCAGCGACGGTACAAAACCAGAGGGTAAAGGCACAAATGTTGCTGCGCCCGATGGCATTAATTTAGGTTAGTGTTACAATGATCGATCGTTTAAAGAAGTTAAATAATTCGGCATGGGTAGGTTTGGGCATTGGTTTGCTTATCCCTGCAATCTTTTGTTCCATTGCATGGTACATTATCCACCATGTAACCTACCTTGCCAAAGCAGATTTATTATATATCGGTGGTATTGCGGTAAATGCCTATACCATGCAGATTTTTTTTAAATACAATAAGGAAAATATCGGAAGGGGCATATTGGCCGCAACCTTTTTGTGCGCTTTTGTGTTTTTTGCATATAAAGTAATGTAATATGGAAGATGTAATATGGATGATGGGAAAAATATTGTTCTCCATTCTTCATTAAAAAAATGGAAGATGTAATATGGAAGAGGAACAAAACGACCTCTTCAATTATCCATCAAACATCATACATAAAATAATAAGGGCGAGGGGAAACTACATCTTCCATTCTACATCAAACATCATACATAAAATAATAAGGGCGAGGGGAAAACTGCATCTTCCATCAAACATCATACATAAAATGCTAAGGACGAGAGGAAAACTACATCTTCCATTTTACATCAAACATCATCCATAAATATGAAGTACTACCTCGTAGCCGGAGAAGCATCAGGCGATTTACATGGCGCCAATTTAATGAAGGCCTTAAAACAGGAGGATGGCGATGCTGTATTCAGGTATTTTGGTGGGGATAAAATGCATGACGAAGGTGGAGAACTGGTTAAGCATTATGCCGAAATGGCCTTTATGGGCTTTACCGAAGTGATTTTGAATTTAAGGACCATTTTTAGAAACCTTAAAGCCTGCAAGGAAGATATTTTAAATTGGGAACCCGATGTACTGGTTTTGATCGATTTCCCAGGTTTTAACCTCAAAATTGCCGAGTTTGCAAAAGCCAATGGCATAAAGGTATGTTATTATATTTCGCCAAAAGTTTGGGCCTGGAACCAGAAGAGGGTACTAAAAATAAAAAGAATTGTAGACCACATGTTCTGTATTCTGCCATTCGAGGTCGATTTTTATAAAGAATGGGGCATGGAAGTAGATTATGTGGGCAATCCGCTTCTGGACGAAATTGCGCAGTTTACACCCGATTTAAACTTCCGCGAAAACCACCAGCTGGGTGCAGAAAAGATTATTGCCTTATTGCCCGGTAGCCGCAAACAGGAAATAGAGCGTTTGTTGCCGGTAATGTTGAGCATAACAGAAAAATACCCCGGTTATATTTTTGCCATTGCGGCAGCACCAACTTTTACCGAAGCTTATTACCATCAGTTTACAGGAGATAAAAAAGTTAAACTTCTTTTTAGCAATACCTATAATTTATTGTATCATGCGCACGCGGCCATTGTAGCATCCGGAACGGCCACATTAGAAACCGCACTGTTTAAAGTGCCACAGGTAGTGGTATATAAGGGAGGTGCCATTTCAATCGCAATTGCGAGAATGCTGGTGAAGATTAAGTTTATCTCGCTCGTTAACCTCATCGTAAATAAAAAGATTGTAACCGAACTTATCCAGGAAGATTGCAATACGCAAAAAGTTAGCAGCGAATTACAGATTATTTTGGGCGGAACCGGTAGGGACGAGATGTTGAAAAACTATGATGAACTACTTTTATTAATGGGCAAACCTGGTGCTTCCGCTAAAACAGCCAAATTGATTGTAGAAAAATTAAAGAGTTAGGAATGCCGTTTTCTGTACGTGGTATTCCGCTGATATTGGTCCGGATTTGTAATCCGGATCTTTGAGCTATGGATTTATAATCCAATCATAAAGATTTCCCTAAGCCGTTACACTCATTCTAAACGACTGAAATCACACCCGTAATCTAATTTTAGCGCATTTTATTAGTGAATTTTTATTTTACCTATAACGTAACATTTTAGGTGCTGTTTAAACTTTTTTGAAACAATATGCCCTTTAAGACGTTACTAAATCGTTTTGCGGAAAACCTATAGATAACTAATTAATCCCGTTGCTCTTATTAATTTAGTAAAATTTGACCGCATTGCGTTAACTGATTATAAACTAAACTAGTGAGTGCCAATGAAAAACATTTTACTCAGGATGACAGGATTCCTATGCCTCGTCCTACTTTCAAGCCCCCAGTTGTTTGCAAAAATTAAGAGCGAAAAAAATATTTTAAACCGCTATTATTTTCAGCAGGATACAACTAAAAAACAAGACACAACCAAAAAGGTTCCGGTTGCAAAACCTGCCGATTCGGTAAAAGCGCCCGAAAATCCATTGGGTGGCGCAAGGCCAACTACCAGTCCGGCACAGGCACCAGCTACAACGGCACCTGCAACGCCTGCAGCCGCAGGAACATCGGCCGCACAAAAAACAATTACCGGTACTGTTGTAGACGAACAGAAAATCGGTTTGCCAGGTGTTGGGATTAAAATCCAGGGCAAAACCGGTGGTACCGTAACACAGGAAAACGGTAAGTTCAGCATCAATGTAACGTCGCCAACCGATGTGCTGGTGTTCAGTTACATCGGTTATCAAAGCAAATCTGTTCCGGCAGGTAATGGTGCTACACCATTAACTATTGCTTTGGTCCCGTCACAATCACAAAAACTTGATGAAGTTGTGGTTGTAGGTTATGGAACATTAAAAACAAAAGAAGTTACTTCATCTGTAGCCCACGTAGATACGGCCCAATTTAGGCAAAGTGGTGCCCGTAGTGCCATCGATCTGGTACAGGGTAAAGTTGCCGGATTAAACATTACACGCGGCAGTTCGAACCCTAACTCCGGGCCCAGTGTACAGTTAAGGGGAGTAGTTTCGGTAACTGGAAGCGCAAGTCCGTTATTTGTTATCGACGGTATACCCGGCGGTAATCCCGATCTGTTGCAGCAGGACGATATCTTATCAGTCGACGTACTAAAAGACGGCTCAGGGGCAGCTATTTATGGTACGAGCGCAAATGCGGGTGTAATTTTAATTACCACTAAAAAAGGAAAACCAGGTGCACCAACCTTTAATTACTCTGCCTATGTGAGAAAAGAATTTATCCAGAACCGTCTGGACTTTTTAACGGCCGATGAGTTTAGGCAGAAAATTGCTTCGGGCCAGATTAATGCCATCGATTATGGAGGTAGCGAAGATCTGTACGATCGCCTGGTTAACCATAACAACCTTTCACAAAATCATAACCTCTCTTTATCCGGAGGATCCGACAAAACCAGTTACCGGGCCAGTATAAATTACAGGGATTTACAAGGTATTGCGTTAGAGAATGGCCGTAAAGAATATACCCTAAGGCTAAACGTAAATCAAAAAGGCCTGAACGATAAATTGAATGTACAGATGAACCTGGCAACCAATTTTAATAATGCCAATTTACTTTCTAACGGAACAAGGATTGACTTTTTTGATAATGAGCTGGCAGGGAGCGGTTGGGAAGAAGAAGCAACAAAAAATCCGACAAAGCTGATCTATAACCCCGATGGCTCATATTATTATGATAACCAGAGTACCAATCAGTTTGCGCGTTTATTTCAGGAAACCAGTTACCGTAAACAGCAGACCAGTTCGGCAGATATTAAGGCCGATTTAGATATTATCGAAGGTTTAAAAGGTACTGTATTTGGTTCGGTACAGAGAGACAGTTATGTGGATGGCGGTTATGCCAATATAGCCAGTGAAAATTCTGTTGAGAACAGCGATTATCCTAACGGGGGCTATGCCTTCAAAAATAATTTCTTATCACAGAGTTTTGCCCTCGAGCCAACTTTACAGTATACCAAAACCATTGCCGATAAACATTCATTTACTGCATTGGCAGGTTATAGTTATCGCTATTATATCGAAGAAGGCGCAAAGGCGAGCAACCGTGGTTTCTTAAATGATCAGTTTCACGAAGACAATTTAAACGCTGGCCAGGCACTTGCCGATGGTAAAGCTGCGATGGGAAGTTTTAAAAATGATAATACATTAATCGCTTTCTTTGGCCGTATTAATTATGCATTCGATGGAAAATACCTGGCCCAGTTTATTTTAAGGAGAGAAGGCTCATCAAGGTTTGGTGATAACAATAAATGGGGGAATTTCCCGGCTGTATCGGTTGGATGGAATGTTAGCCAGGAAAAATTTATGGAAAACATAAAATGGGTTAACAGTTTAAAGTTAAGGGCCGGTTATGGTGTTACCGGTAACTCAGGTTTCCAGAACAATGCCTCAAGGGTTACTTTAAGTACCGGTGGAAAATATTTATACCCTGATGGTGCTTACCGCGAAACTTACGGGCCGAGCCGAAATGCCAATCCTTTCCTTAAATGGGAAAGCAAACGCGAGCTGAATATCGGTGCTGATTTTACTTTATTCAACAGTAAGTTAACGGGTGCTTTAGATGTATTTAAACGTACAACCAAAGATTTGCTGGATACCTACACCACCCCTCAGCCACCTTATGTTCAATCGAGCATTTTTGCCAATGTTGGCCAGATTTCATCAAAAGGTATCGAACTTGCGCTATCGTACCAGGCCATTAAAACCAAAGATTTTACTTTTAGCATGGATTTTACCGGTAGCACAATCAAAAATACCCTGGATTCTTATTCAAATGATATTTATACCGTTAAATATAAAACCTTTGGTGCTATTGGCGGTGCCGGGGATCTTGGCGATGCCATTACCACATACGAGGGAGAAAACCTCGGTGTATTTTGGGGCAAACGTTTTGCCGGTTTTGATGCCGATGGAAAGTGGTTGTTCTATAACAGAAACGGACAGGCCGTGCGTAACGATCAGATCAATTATTCGAAAGATAAAAACTTAACAGATCTTGCTCCAATAGGTAACGCTATCCCGAAATATTATGCCTCATATACTGCAAACTTTACCTATAAGAATTTTGATTTCAGGGTATTTTTACGCGGTAAATTTGATTACCAGATTTTAAATACCACTGCACTTTCTTATGGCAATCCATCAATCTCGGGTATCAACTATTTAGCAGAAGCATTCGGGAAATACAGCCAGATTAAGGATACCTATATGTATTCTGATTATTATCTCGAAAATGGAACAAATGTTAAGCTTGACGAGGTAACCATCGGTTATAATTTCAAACTTAAAACCAAAATGGTCCGTAACATCCGTGTGTATGCAACCGGACAGAATTTAGCTACCATCACCGGATATTCAGGAAATGATCCTGATTTTATCCAGGATACAGGTTTAGGGCCGGGTATCGATAACCGCGGTGCTTACCCAAGCACAAGATCATTTTTATTTGGTGTTAACGTAGGCTTTTAATAATATAACAATGAAAAATAAATCAATATTACATACAGCATTAATTTTATTGGTTGGTATAGTAAGTGCCTGTACCAAGTTAGATGAGAATGCGTACGATCAGATTCCTTCTGATAAATTTTATACCAATAAAAACGAAGTATTATCAGCTGTTTTACGTCCGTACACACATGCCAATGCCTGGGTAACACCATCGGGGCAGGATGGATGGTGGAGACCGGCAGAGTTATCTGCTGATCAGCTCGCCTGGCCTACAAAAGGGCCGCATGGCGAAGATAGCGGAAAATGGAAAAGACTCCATTACCATAGCTGGACTGTTGATGAAGCAGGTTTAAACAATGCGTGGTCGTTAATTTATGGTGGTATCGGATATTGTAACGATCCGATTGCAAACATCGGTACACGCGACATTTCGTCAATGGGAATTACCCAGAAGGAGAAGGACGAGTTTATTTCTGAACTGAAATTGCTGCGTGCTTTTCACTACCTGAAACTGATGGATTTATTTGGTGGTGTACCTATTGTAACCGAACCGGCCGATCCTGCAAATCCGGTTTATCCAACTACTTCGAGCAGAAAGGAAGTATTCGATTTTGTTGAGAAAGAAATTAAAGACAATATCAATAATGTGCCGAAATTATCGAGGGCAATGCTGGGAAGGATGAGCCAGGCAAGCGGTTATGCCATGCTGGTAGAACTTTATTTAAATGCCGAAGTATGGTCGGGTACTCCCCGTTGGGATGATTGTATTGCTGCTGCCGATAAACTGATCAATAACGAAGCAGGCGGTCAAAATGGTACAATGCAATTGGATACTACAATAACCGACCAATTTAAAAATACAAACGACCTGTCTAAAGAAGTGATATTTTCTATCGCCTACGATTATACAAGGGCCAAATTTGAACCATCATGGACAGGCGAATTTTATCATTTTGCCCAAAAAGATATTTATGGTGGCGGTAGAAACGGTAATGATGGTATTGTGCTTATTCCAGGGGTTTACGATACTTACGAGACTGATGACCGACGTAAAAAGGAATGGCTGCTAATTGGGCCACAATACAAATTCGCCGATACCAACGTTAAAACCAGGGCCGTATTAGGTACAGTTGAATACCAGGGCCAGCCATTGGTTTTTGTAGATAACATCAGGAAAAACAAATCGGGTTCTACCGTTTCCAATATGAGCGAAGGCGAAGAGAACAGTGGTGTGCGTTTCAATAAATACAAATTGGGTAATTCGATCCCGGGTTTTGTAAGCAATGGCACTACTTATACAGCTGTTCAGCCCGATCCGAACTATAATAATACCGATTGGAATGTTTACCGCTTAACATGGATCTACTTTGCCAAGGCCGAAGCACTGATGCGCAAAAGCGGTGGTGCAAATGCAGAAGCCGTAGCACTTATAAATACCACTAAAAAACGGGCTTATGCACCTGCCATACGCGATGCTAAAGCCTATACAACTGCAACCCTCGATTTAAATGAACTTCTGGCCGAGCGTGGCAGGGAATTTATATTTGAAGGTTTCAGAAGAGACGACCTGATCCGTTTTGGTAAATTTGTTAGCGGAACCTGGTGGGACCACACAGCCTCATCAGCAACAAAGGCATTATACCCTATCCCGCAAAGGCAACGGGATCTTAATCCTAAACTCACCCAAAATCCCGGATATTAATTTTGATACAAAAGGCGCTTAAAAAGCGCCTTTTGTTGTTTAATGGGGCTATTTTTAGATCGTATTAACCTTTAGCAGCGGTTTCTAAAACGATTAACATAAAAAATGTTAAATTGCACTATTATAAAGGGCAAAAATTTAAAAACTGCAATTTTTATTTAGCTTTGAATCGATTAACTTAAAAGAATTCCAACCAGATGAAATCGCTTTCCATCAAAGATATTGCTGTTAAGGCAAATGTATCCATTACCACCGTTTCGTTTATTATTAACGGTAAAGCAAAAGAGAAATCGATAAGTGAGGCGGTAATAGAAAAGGTAGAAAAAATAATTGCCGAAAGCGGATACAAACCAAACCAGATAGCCCGCAGTTTGCGCACCGGTAATTCGAATATCATCGGGCTGATCATTGAGGATATTTCCAATTCCTTCTTTTCGCGGATAGCAAGATTAATCGAAGATAAAGCGTACAAAAGAGGTTATAAAATCATTTATTCGAGTACAGAAAACAGCATTGATAAAGCGAAAGAGCTGATCAACATGTTTAAATCGCGTAAGGTAGATGCTTATATCATTTCGCCCATTATGGGGATAGAAGAAGATATCCGGATGCTTTTGGATGATGGCAATCCTGTAATCTTTTTTGATAGGAAACTCCCTGACATAAACACCAGTTATGTGGGGGCCGATCATTTTAATGCTTCTTATCAGGCCATCCAGAATTTTATCGATCAGGGTAAAAGAAATATCGCACTTGTAACCACCGATATCAATGTTGAGCAGATTGTTGAACGCTACGATGGCTACAAAAAAGCATTAGAAGACAACGGGATCAAATACGATGAAAGCCTTGTGCTGAAAATCCATTTTAACCAGGAAGAAAGCGAAACAAGCGATCAGATGAAAAAACTTTTCGAACAGAAAAGCATTGATGCAGTATTGTTTGCAACCAATTACCTCGCAATTAGTGGATTGAAGGTATTGAAGCAGATTAAAAAGAAAATAGGAGACGACTTTGCGGTTATTGCTTACGATGATCACGAGGCTTTTGAGCTTCATACCCCTGGTATTTCAGCCCTGCAGCAACCTTTAGAGGAAATTGCAGAAAATGTGATCAAGCTGATCCTTAAACAGCTCTCGTCCAAAACCAAACTAGATAACCAGCAGGTTATTATTCCGGCCAAACTGATCATCAGGGATTAATGATTGTAACTTAAAAGTTACCTATCATGACTTTAAAATGATTTTTAAATTATCTATAATTGGATTAGTAAAACGTTTTACTTTATTGCGGCTTCAACGAGCGAAAATCCATCATCACTAGAATTATCATCCTCATCTTCATTCAATTTTAGAATAAATATTTGGCCGGTAAATCAAGTAAAACGATTTATCCATTGCAACGAACCAAATATTGAACTATGAGAAACTTTTCCCTACTGGCAATTTGCCTATTTTTTAATTTTATCGTCAGGGCACAGGATAAAGCTCCTGCTTATCCATTGATTACGCACGATGCCTATTTTAGCATCTGGTCTTTCGGCGATGGCTTAAACAAATCGGTAACCAAACATTGGACGGGTAAGGAACAATCTTTATTGGGCGTAATTAAAGTAGACGGCCAGTTTTACCGCTTTATGGGAGAAGAAAGCAAAACCTTTAAAACCATATTGCCAGCTGCCGACGAAATTAAATATCAGGCGGCCTATACTTTCGATCAACCGGAAAAAGATTGGGAAACGGCTGGCTTTAATGATGCTGCATGGAAAAAAGGCGACGCACCTTTTGGTGATGACCGTGCCGATAAAACCAAATGGAATACCGATAACCTTTATTTCAGAAGAACTTTCGAAGTTGCAGACCTTAACACTACAAAAAAATACCTGAAACTTAACCATGATGATAACATAATTGTTTATTTGAACGGTAAGGTGATTTATAAAAAAAATGGATGGGTTTCTGATTACATCTACCTGCCGATTGAAAACGGCATTTTGCAAAAAGGCAAAAATGTACTGGCCATCCATTGTAAAAATACCGCGGGTGGAAGGCACCTCGATGCCGGGATTGTAGAAGAAGATGCGCAAAATGTAAATATTACACCTGCAACCCAAACCAATGTTTCGATACAGGCTACCACAACAAAATATAGCTTTACCTGTGGTAAAGTAGAATTACAGGTAAGTTTTACTTCGCCATTGTTGCTTAACGACATTAAACTAACCGCCAGACCGATCAGTTATATCAATTACGCTGTAAAATCAACTGACGGAAAAGCGCACAATGTGGACGTTTTCTTCGGCGCATCATCAAATATTGCAGTAAATACGCCAATGCAGGCAGTTTCGGCATGGAAAAGTACTAAAAGCAACCTTTCGATCCTAAAAACGGGTACGGTTGAGCAACCTATATTAAAAAAACGTGGCGACGATGTGCGTATTGATTGGGGTTATTTATATGTGGCTGTTCCGGCAAAATTTAATGCAACACAATTTATTGCTTCGCAGAATGAGAGTTTAAAAAGTTTTATGGCTGGAAAATATCCTGGCCAAAATCAGGTTTTGAATGCTAAAAACTTAAACCTGAGCAGCGTGATTCCTTTTGGTTCGGTTTCTTCTACTCCTGTTGAGAAATATGTAATGCTCGGTTACGATGATTTAAAATCGGTTGAATATTTTGGCGAAAAACTTTCCCCGGTCTGGAAACAATCGGGTTCGCAGCAATTTGAAGATCAACTGGCAGAAGCAAATAACCAATACCCATCATTAAAAACGAAATGTGCCGAATTTGACGCAAAACTTTATGCCGATGCCGAAAAAGCAGGAGGCCGGGAATATGCAGAAATGTGTAAACTCGCCTACAGGCAGGCCATTGCCGCGCATAAAATTGTTTATGCACCCAATGGCGATATCCTTTTCCTATCTAAAGAAAACTTCAGTAACGGCTCCATCAATACCGTCGATGTAACCTATCCATCGGCACCGCAGTTTTTGGTGTACAATCCCGAACTGTTAAAAGGTATGCTGAACGGTATTTTCTACTACTCTGAAAGCGGGAAATGGAAAAAACCTTTTGCCGCACACGATTTAGGGACCTATCCTTTGGCAAACGGCCAAACTTATGGCGAAGATATGCCGGTAGAAGAAGCAGGTAACATGATTATTTTAACCGCTGCCATTACCAAAGCAGAGGGCAATGCAAAATATGCCGAAAAGCATTGGGAAGTACTTTCAACCTGGGCAAATTACCTCCTAAGGGAAGGTTTTGATCCCGCCAACCAATTGTGTACTGATGATTTTGCAGGTCACCTGGCCCGCAATTCAAACTTATCGGTAAAGGCCATTGTAGCCTTGGGCGGTTACGCCCAGATGGCGCAAGCATTAGGTAAAACCGACATAGCCACCAAATACCGCACGGCTGCTTTACAGATGGCCCAAAACTGGATGAAACTTGCCGATGCCGGCGACCATTATGCGCTAACTTTCAATGATAAAAATACATGGAGCCAGAAATATAACCTGGTTTGGGATAAACTTTTAAAACTGGATCTTTTTTCGAAGGAAGTGTATAAAAAGGAAATCGATTTCTATTTAACCAAACAGAAAGATTTTGGATTGCCTTTGGATAGCCGCAGAACCTATTCAAAATCCGACTGGATCATGTGGACCGCTACTTTGACCGACAATGGAGCCGATTTTCAGAAATTTATAAGTCCTGTTTACCGCTATGCCACCGAAACGGAAAGCAAGGTGCCATTGAGCGATTGGCATGAAACCACCAATGGAAAAATGACAGGTTTCCAGGCGAGGAGTGTAGTTGGTGGCTATTTTATAAAAGTACTGGCCGATAAATGGAATATTAAATAAAAGCATTAATCAGCTTTGTCTGCAATCACTTACCTATGCAGGCAAAAGCTGGTTTTTTAAATATACGGCTTGGCTGCACCGGCTGAAAAGAACAACACACAAACAAACACAAATGAAACTTAAATTAATCGCATCCATTTTATGCTGCTTAACTGCCAAAGGGTTATTGGCACAGCAGAAAGATTGGGTAAACTATGTAAACACGCTTCAGGGTACCAATTCCAAACACGAACTCACGAGGGGAAATACCTATCCTACAACAGCTTTACCATTCGGCATGCACACCTGGACGCCCCAAACCGGTAAAAATGGCGACGGCTGGAAATACCAGTATTTTAAAGATAAAATCAGGGGCTTTCAGCAGGCACACCAATGCAGCTCGTGGACGCGGGATTATGCTGTGTTCTCTTTAATGCCAATGGTTGATGATCTGGTTGTTGACGAAGATAAACGCGAAACCCGCTTTAGCCATAAAGATGAAATTGCCAAACCGAATTATTATAAAGTAAAGTTCGAAAATGATATTACCACGGAGATTTCACCTTCAGAACGTGGTGCGCACCTGCGTTTTAGTTATCCGAAAGGGAAAAGAAGTTTCCTGGTTCTCGATGGATACACACGTTTAAGTGGTATACAGATCTATCCGAAAGAAAATAAAATTACCGGGTGGGTAAACAATGGCGAAGGCTTTAAACGTGGCTGGAAAAGTTATTTTGTAATCCGCTTCGATCAGCCTGTCAAATCTTATGGAACCTGGGAAAACAAACGCAATACGGTTAACAAAGATTCGTTAACGGCTGAAGGATTGGGCAAAGGTGCTTTTATCCAGTTCGAAACGGGCGCAAAAGTACAGGTTAAAACAGCCTCTTCGTACATCAGCTTAAAACAGGCCGAACTTAATTTAAAAAGAGAGCTTGGTAATGATAAAACTTTGGAAGATACCAAAGCCAATGCCGCTGCGGTATGGAATAAATCGCTCGGTAAAATTGAAGTAGAAGGCGGTTCTAAAGCCGATATGGAAACTTTTTACTCCTGCTTTTTCAGGGCAAGTTTATTCTCCCGAAAGTTTTATGAGGTAAATGAAGCCGGAAAGCCATATTATTTTAGTCCTTACGATGGTAAAGTGCACGATGGTTATATGTTTACCGATACCGGTTTCTGGGATACCTTCCGTGCACAGTTTCCCTTAAACACATTGGTACAGCCCGAAATGCATGGAAGATACATGCAGGCCATGCTCGATGCTTACGAACAATGTGGTTGGCTGCCTTCGTGGTCGTTCCCTAGCGAAGCCGGAAGTATGATCGGCAACCATGCCATTTCTTTACTGACCGATGCATGGGCAAAGGGAATCAGGACATTCGATCCCAAAAAAGCATTAGATGCCTATTACCATGAGGCGATGAATAAAGGCCCCTGGGGGGCCGCAAACGGGAGGGATGGCGTAACCGAATATAACCAGTTGGGTTACGTGCCTTACCCAAAATATAGGGAGGCTACCGCTAAAACCTTAGAGTATGCCTACGATGATTATTGTGCCTATCAATTGGCTAAAATGACAGGCGATAAACATTATATGGAGGTTTTCGAAAAGCCGATGTACAATTACAAAAATGTTTACGATCCTTCAACCCGTTTTATGAGAGGGAAAAACGCAGAAGGAAAATGGTCGCCAAATTTCGATCCAACAGAGTGGGGTGGACCTTTTACTGAAGGCAATGCATGGCACTGGCAATGGTCGGTTTTCCAGGATACCAAAGGGCTCATTAACCTGATGGGAGGGAATGGCAATTTTACCGCCAAACTCGATTCTGTTTTTACTGAACCCAATAAAGTAAATGTGGGCTCTTATGGTGGCATGATACACGAAATGACCGAAATGGTAATGGCAAACATGGGGCAATATGCGCATGGGAACCAACCTATACAGCACATGGTATACTTGTATAATTATGCCAGTCAGCCCTGGAAATCTCAATTCCACGCCCGGGAGGTAATGCACAAACTGTACGATGCTACCGAAAACGGATATCCGGGTGATGAAGATCAGGGACAAACCTCATCGTGGTATGTATTAAGTGCATTGGGCTTTTACAGCGTAACACCGGGTACCGGAGAGTATGTTTTGGGCAGTCCGGTGTTTAAAAAAACAACCATTAATTTAGAAAACGGCAAAAAATTCGTGATCGAAGCAAACGGAAATGATGCGGAGCACGTATACATCAAGTCTGCTACCTTAAACGGTAAAAATTTTACCAAAAACTTTATTAACCATAGCGATTTGTTAAAAGGCGGGGTATTAAAATTAGAGATGAATGTTAAACCTTCGTTAAATAGGGGGATTTTAGAAGATGATAAGCCGTTTTCGCTCAGTAAATAGATATTGAATCGCTATTTTTGGCGCACTATCTCAATAAATAAGAAAAATAGATAACAGAAATATAAGAATAGAATGGAAAAGCCTGTTGCATTAGGTGTAGATATTGGCGGCTCGCACATTACGGCCGCATTGGTGGATTTGGAAACGAGAACTTTGGTCGAAAATTCCATTAAACGTAGCCCTGTAAATTCACAGGAGAATAAAGAAGTGATCTTATCGGCATGGTGCGATATTATCAGCAAAGCTTTTCAGAACATTAAGAACGGTACAAGGAATGTAGGAATTGCCATGCCCGGTCCGTTTGATTACGACCAGGGGATTTCATTGATCAAAGATCAGGATAAGTTTAAGTCACTTTACCAGGTTAATGTTAAAGAAGAGCTGGCCAAACGTTTGGATATTCCTACAGAAAATATCCATTTTATAAACGATGCTGCCGGCTTTCTACAGGGTGAGGTTTTTGCAGGTGCCGCAAAAGGAAATACAAGTGTATTGGGTTTAACCCTGGGTACAGGGCTTGGCTCATCGCTTTGTTTAAACTATAAGGCTTTTGATGCGGATTTATGGAACTCCGAATTTTTGGACGGAATTGCAGAGGATTACTTATCTACGCGCTGGTTCGTAAAACGATTTAACCAGCTTAGCGGCGAGTTTGTAGATGGTGTAAAAGAGCTGGTGGAGATTGTACAGACCAATCATTTTGCCACCAGGGTGTTTATGGAATTTGGTTATAACCTGGCCCAGTTTTTAATCCCGATCATAAAAAAACATAAAATAGATACCGTAATTGTTGGGGGGAATATTGCACAATCATTTAGTGCGTTTGCTCCCGAGCTAATTGCCACATTAAAGGGCAATGGTATCGAAACAGAGATCAAAATCTCTGAACTTAAAGAGCATGCCGCCCTAATCGGTGCTGCAAGCTGCTGTGATTTAAGCCTTACTTAGGATATTGTGGCTAAAAAGCTTTCGATTATATCCTAAATAACTGCAGAGTAGGTATTTTACCCATATTTACTCTGCAGTTATCCCTTTTTCTTTCTCTCTTGATCTATATGTGCAGTTATTGCAGGAAATTTTTATGCTATTTTTCTGCAGGTTCGCTTTATTGGCCAAAAATTTTTTATATTTCTTCCCGAAAAAAATCAAATAATTCTTGATTTATTAATAATATGCTTATTATTGTTTAATAAAACGTTTTAGTCTCCAGTTATTTAGACTTTATTGGTTATAGTATAAAACAAAGTGTTGGTTTAATAAAACTGGGGCTTTTTTTTATAGACTGATACTAAAACGTTTTAGTGATATTAAAAAATAACTAACCATTCGTAAAAATAAAAGGAGACCTTAAATGAAGTAAATTCTACATTCTTATACACCTCATTCTACCTTCCGGCATAACAACAAACCAACCAAACCAACTAATCATGACCAAAAAAATGACCAAACCAGCTCAGCTGTGCGCACCATAGTGTTTTTATCGTAAACCGAAGAGGCTAATACTTAAAGCAACCAAAAGTTACATTGTACCAATTACCATTAAACGGTTAACATCGGGTTAATCTGTATATGGTTTGTTGTGCCACAATTAAAAGCATTTCAATACCCTTTAATCATTTCCTTTTTTTTAACCGGTTGAATTACAGATCTGTAATCGGTTTAACGGCTAAATAATGAATATTTTATAACCAACAAATATCAAATCAATCAATTATGAATCTTTTAAAAATGACCAAGAAAGCTGCCGGGCTCTGCTGTGCTTTAGCTTTACTTCTCGGATGTGGTAAAGAAGAATACCCCGCAGTGGATCTTTTTACCTGGAAAGCCAAGGTAGACGTTACAACAAAAGCAACACTTTCAGTTAACATTGAGAATTCGGGAGGTGCCTCTGCAGGCGAAGGATCTTTAAAACTGGTGGATAACGACATCAATTCAAAGTTCCTGATCAATCCTTATCAATCGGGCCTTTATATGCAGTTAACCTTTACTGCACCGCAACAAGTGGCATCTTATACTTTAACATCCGGTGGCGATGCGCCCGACAGGGATCCTAAAAACTGGAAATTGAGCGGCTCAACAGATGGCAACAACTGGGTAGATCTGGATACCAGGACGGGTGAAACATTTTCGGGCCGTAACTTAACCAAAACCTACAACTTTAAAAACAAGGTGCTGTATAAATATTACAGGCTTAGTATTACATCGAATAATGGTGGTTCTTTATTCCAGTTATCTGAGTGGAGGGTAATTGAGGTGCCAGAAGAGCAACAGTAATATGTTCCTGTTTCTGTAAAGAGAACATTTTAAGATTTATTCTGCCAGCAATTGGCAGGCAATAGAATTTATTTCAACTGATCAATAGACCAAATAACAGTAACGCTGTTAACAACAAAAATTTTATGATGAAAAAAAATACAAATTTAACCGGGGGCAGGCTCAGGCTTAAAGATTGTGCTTTTAAGGCTATCGCTTTTACGCTGGCCCTAAGCAGCGGTTTTTATGCAACGGCTCAGGCATCAGCCATTAATGTAAGCAGTTCGGTTAAGGTTAATCAGGCCAAGGCAGATATTGTAATCCGTGGTATAATTAAAGATGAAACAGGAGCACCTTTGCCGGGTGCAGGTGTAAAGGTAAAAGGAAGTTCTACCAGTGCAGCGGCTGATGTAAATGGTGCCTTTACCATTACAGTGCCAGATCAGAATACGGTACTGATCATTACCTATGTAGGTTATGATACAAAAGAAATCCCGGTGGGTACACAAACGGTGCTTGATATCCGTTTAAAAGAAACGGTTGGTGCCAATTTACAAGAGGTTGCCATTGTAGGTTTTGGTACACAGAAAAAAGAAAGTCTGGTAGGTGCACAATCGTCTGTTAATGTTGCCGATTTAAAACAACCGGTTTCGAGCATGAGCCAGTTATTGGCCGGTCGTATACCTGGTGTGGTAAACGTTAGCAGAAATGGTGAACCGGGTGCAACCGGATCAGATATCTTTATCCGTGGTATATCATCGTTAACCGGTACAGATCGGGGCCCTTTGGTGATTATTGATGGGGTACCTAACCGTAACTTAAACGATATCAGCGTGTACGATGTAGAAAACTTCACCGTACTTAAAGATGCAGCTGCTACAGCGGTATATGGTATCCGTGGTGCAAACGGTGTAATTTTGATCAATACCAAACAAGGTAAAATCGGTACGCCGAAAATCAATGTCGAATATTATGAAGGAGTGAGCAGGTTTACCAAAAGACCGCAATTGATTGATGGTGTTGATTATATGAACCTGGCCAACGAAGCCAAATATTCTGATTATTTAAGAGCTGGAGCTGCAGGCGCATTTTCGCCAGCATATTCTATAGATGCCATCCAGAAAACAGCTGCGGGTACCGATCCTGTACTTTATCCAAACGTAAACTGGTTTGATGCCATTTACAACGATTTTGGAAGAAACAGATCTGCAACTGCTAATTTAACCGGTGGTGTAAGTAATGCTAAATATTATGTCTCGTTAGGATATTACGGTGAAGATGGTTTATTTAAAACCGATGATGCCGTAAACTCCGCGGTTAAACAGAACTTCGGTCGCTACAATGTAAGTGCAAACTTAAACTGGGACATTACAGGTACCACTAAATTAGACCTGGGCATCAAGGGAATATTATCTCAAAATAACTACCCAAGTAACTTCACTGCACAGGATATTTTTAGCCAGGCTTTCCAGATCAATCCAACCTCATTCCCCATTCTTTATCCAAATGGAAGTTTGCCGGGTATCAGTCCGCAGGCCGATCAGCGTAATCCTTATGGCGATGTAACCCGGAATGGCTATCGGGTAGGATATACCAATCAGGTAAATTCCAACCTTCGTTTAACACAGGATTTAAAAGAATTAACCCCTGGTTTATCTGTTACCTCAATGTATTCTTTTGATGCCAGTAATACCAATTTTATCAATAGGATTAAAAGGGAAACGATATATAGGATTGACCAGAATAATCCATATAATACCCCTGGAAATCCAAATTCGGGTTATAAATATAATTTGGTATTGCAGGGACAGGATTTCTTAAATTATGGCCGAACCAACAGGGGCGATAAGAAACTATATTTTGAGCTTGGCTTTAACTATAACCGTACATTCGGAAAGCATGCAGTAACCGGTTTATTATTGTACAACCAGAATGATAATACCAATCCATTTGTTGATAATTTAACACTTTCTCTGCCATACAGGCTACAGGGAATTGCAACCCGTGCTACTTATGCTTATGATAATAAGTATTTCTTCGAATTTAACATGGGTTATAATGGTTCCGAAAACTTTGCTCCTAATAAACGATATGGTTATTTCCCGGCGATAGGTTTAGGTTGGTTGCTTTCGAACGAGAAATTTTTCGAACCGCTTAAAAATGCTATTCAGATGGTTAAATTCCGTTATTCTGATGGTATTGCAGGTAGCGGGGGAAGTGGCAACAGTTATGCTGATAACGAAGGCCAGCGCTTTTACTATTTAACTAAAGTAGGCGAGTCGCCAAGTTATTCTTTTGGTCAGAACGGAAATATTGTACCCGGAAATGATACAGGAAAAGGTGGTTTGGGTGTAACGGCTTATGGTGTTGATGTAACCTGGGCCGAAACGCGTAAGCAGGATTTAGGTTTTGAGATAAAAACATTAAATAATAACCTTTCGTTAATTGTCGATTTCTTTAAAGAAAGAAGGAAAGATCAGTTTATTACCAGGGGTACCGTACCAAATTATATCGGTTTGGCCAATACTCCTATTGGTAACCTGGGCATTGTAGAAAATAAAGGTATTGATGGTACCATACAGTACGATGCAAGATTCGGTGAAAACTGGTCGCTTAATTTAAGGGCTAATTTTACCTACAATAAGGATAAGGTAATTGAGAACGATCAGGCACCACAAGCTTATCCATGGATGGAACAACGTGGTCTTAATATTTTAGCTGCCACACGTGTAGGTTACATTGCCGAAAAATTATTTGATAGTCAGGCAGAGATCAATGCCAGCGCAACCCAGTTCGGAACCTTAATGCCGGGCGATATCAAATATAAAGATTTAAACGGTGATGGTAAAATCGATTCGTTCGACAAAACTGTAATTGGCAGGGGAGATATTCCAAGCACCACTTATGGTTTTGGTTTCTCATTAACTTACAAAAACTTCGATTTTGGTTTATTCTTCCAGGGGCAGGATAATGCTGATGTTTTATTAAATATCCCTTCGTTTGCCAATTCGGGTGGTTTAGGTAATATGTTAGCCGTAGCCGCTGATCGCTGGACACCTACAAATCCGCGCCAGGATGCCGTTTATCCACGTTTATCTTACGGTGGTACCAATAACAACAACTATCAGCCAAGTACCTGGTGGAAACGCGATATCAGTTTCTTAAGGTTAAAAAATGCAGATTTTGGTTACACCCTTAAAAATGGAATCAAATCACTTGGTGTTAAACGTTTAAGGATTTATGCAATGGGTTATAACGTATTTACCATTAGCAAATTCAAACTTTGGGATCCCGAATTAGGTACAGATAATGGTACCAGGTACCCGTTAACCTCTAATTATTCTTTAGGTTTAACCGCTAATTTTTAAAATAATAAGGATGAAAAAAATATTAATATATACAGTTGGTGCATTGCTACTCGTTGGTAATTATGGCTGTAAGAAATTTTTAAACCAGGTACCTGATGATAGGTTAACCTTCGATCAGATGTACGAGAAAAAGGCTACTGTTGAGCGCGCACTGGCAAATGTTTATTCAACACTCCCTGATCAGGATCAGGACCGTTCGCCATCGGCGCTTGGTAATATTGGTCCATGGACAGCCGCTTCTGATGAAGCAGACTATACTTTACCAAACTTTAGCGAAAATGTAAACACAGGTGCATGGGATGCAACAAGCAGTCAGGTAAATTACCACTGGCAAAATTATTACAAGGGTATACAGGCAGCCAGTTCTTTTATGGCAAACGTAAGCAAATGTACCGATTGTAATCTGGGCGGCATCGATATCGTTAAACGTTATTATAACGAAGCCAAGGCTTTAAGGGCAATTTATTACTATTATTTGGTTAGGCAATATGGTCCGGTTATTTTATTGGGAAATGATCCTATCGCATCTGATGCACCGCTGGCAGCAATAAGTAAACCACGTAACTCGATGGACGAATGTGTTGATTACATTGTAAGTGAATTAGACGCAGCAAGCGCTAATCTGCCCGCTACCCCACAAGCTGCGGAAGATTATGGGCATGTTACAGCTTCAGTTAGCGATGCCTATAAAATTAAAGCATTGTTAACCGCTGCACGTCCGTTATTTAACGGAAATACAGATTATGCAGGTCTTAAAAATCAGGACGGTAAGCAGTTGATCAACCAAACCTACAGTGTTGCAAAATGGACAAGATTGGCTAATGCTGCAAAAGCATTTTTAAATAATGCCAATTATGCCAGTTATGCACTTTACAATGTTAGCGCAACACCTACAGGTTTGCAAAATAATGCTTTTAACAGAGCCTTTATAGCTACGAGAGATGTTTTTTTAAACGGTTGGAACTCAGAGATTATTTTCGGTAGGGGAGGTGATGTAACACTTTATCAATACTCTTTGGCACCCAATCATCAAGGAGCATCCGGTGGAGATAAAGGAGGTTCATTCCTATCTCCATCACAACAGTTGGTTGATGCCTATTTCACCGCTAATGGTTTGCCAATCGAAAACGATCCATCTTACACCGCAAATGGTACTTCGGCCTATCAGGCACCAGATCCGAATGATCAGGGCGTAGCAAGGGTAATCAGCAATATGTTTGTGAACCGCGAACCCCGTTTTTATGCCAATATTACTTATTCAGGCCGTAAGTGGATCAACACTTCATCAAACATCGTTACCAGTTTTGAATTTAATGGTAATGCAGGTAAAGCGGCTATTGCAAACACCGATTATACCAAAACCGGTTATACTTCCCGAAAACATTTAACGGTAGCAGGCTGGACAAGTGGCAGAACTATTTTTACAATGATCAGGTTGGCAGAGATTTATTTAGATTATATAGAAGCATTACAGGAGTCGAATCCTTCTGATCCGGATATTCTGATTTACCTAAACAGAATCCGTAGCAGGGCTGGTATTCCGGCTTACGGAAGCGGTACACTGCCGGTACCAACCGATATGAAAGATGCTATCCGTAGAGAAAGGCGTGTAGAACTGGCTTTCGAATTAGACCGTTATTTCTACACCAGGGAATGGAAAATTGCCGAAACTACCGATACGCAGATAAAAGGTTTAAATATTACGCAAAATGCTCCGGGATTTTTTACGCCTGTGGTTACCGAAAACAGGGTTTTCCAAAAGAAACACTATTTATGGCCAATACCTAGTGGCGAAATTCAAAAAGTACCTGTAATTGTACAAAATACAGGCTGGTAATATAATGGCACCGGGAGGAACTCCCGGTGCTTTTTTTAACCCATTAAACTTGATCCTATGAAAAACATTTTTCCATTATCTGTTATTGCAGTTTGTTTATTGCTGGCCTGTAATACGAAAAAAGCTGCAGTAGAAACAGCAAAACCAGCGCCTCTATTGGTAGAAACCGTAGATCCTGCAGATGCACCGCCCAAAACCTGGAAAGAGCATTGGTTTGAGCACATTCAGCTATTAAACCGTGTTTATTACGATACCAGTGTGGTGGTTTATTATGATGGCGACGTTAAACCAACTGTTACCTGGCCAAAAACTTATATGGCCGAAGCCTGGAATTACACTAAAAAAGCCTATGGTAAATTTGGCGACGATAGCCGCCTCTTTGTCATTTATCACGCAGGTAAATATGGTGGCGGCCACCCTGGTACATACCTCGATGCCGGCCACGACTATCGCAATGTAACCGATTGCGGATCTAACGATTTAAACGCATGGACAACGGGGGTAGATAACGATATCGATTTATCCACACACGAAATCGGCCATATTGTAGAAGGTGCATCAAAAGGTGTAAAAGAATCGCCAGCCTTCGATATCTGGCATGATAGTAAATGGATGGAGATTTATCAATATGATGTGTATTTGGGTTTAAACAGACCTGCAGATGCACAGCGCTGGTCGAACAAAATGATGAACACAACCGACAGTTATCCAAGGGCAGGTACTCAATGGTTTAAAAACTGGTTTTTACCGATTTACGAAAACTATGGAAAAACGAAGGTGCTAAATGGTTTCTTTACCCTGTTATCGCAACAATTTCCTAAGCAGGCCATTACCGTGCAGGGCAAAAGCTATCAGCAATACACCCGGAAAATGAATTTTGGTGAGTTTATCCACTTTTGGAGCGGCGCAGCCAAAGCAGATCTGGCAGCGCTTGCATTAAGCGCTTTCGGACCAAAGGACGAAAAAGGGGTCGATTGGGCACCAATGCTTGCAAAAGCTAAAACCGATTTCCCCGGCATTACCTATTAAATTTATTACAACGGAAGATTCAGGATAATAACCTGGATCTTTCCTATTTTTATCACAATTACACAAATAAAACAGATGAACAAGAAATTTTTAATCATGGCATTGATGTTACTCGTAACTACCAGCGCTTTTGCACAGAAAAGGGAAAAGGAATATAAACTAACCATTAACGATCCCGATAGTGCAACAAATGGTTACGTTGATCTTAAATTAAGAAATGCAGTTATGAAAGTATATCCGTTTTTTGCCCAGGCAGACGGCTATCGCACCAAGAGGCAGGTAACACTTGATTTTGTAACAGACGAAACACCAACGGTTATTGCCAAGGCAGGAGAAATAAAAGTAAATAAGGATTGGGCAAAAAATAAATCAGAAAAAAAGATTGAAAAAGCACTTTTTGAAGCTTTTATCAAAAACTGGGCATCCTACAGTAAAGAAAAACATAAAGGATATACCTTAACTTTCATCAGTAAAGACCCTAATTTAGATCCGAAGGTTCGGGAAAACTTAATTTCTACTTATTTTGAGATTTATCCAACCCTGGTTAAAACATTTAACGATAAATCTACCCGCGATGTGTTATTTGTGGTAGATACCGCTTACAAAGCAGTAGCAGAAGCCAGTGGAAACAGGATTTTGTTCAGTGCGGGCTACATGAAAGCACATCCAACCGATATTGATGTGGTTACACACGAAACCATGCACATTGTACAGGGTTATGGTTATAGTGCGGGTCCGGTTTGGTTAACCGAAGGCATTGCCGATTATGTACGTTATAAATATGGTGTAGATAATGTCGGCTCTAAATGGAGTTTGCCCGCTTACAACGAAAAACAAAATTATACCAACAGTTACCGCATTACTGCCCGCTTTTTTGCCTGGTTAGAGCAGAACGTAAAACCAGGTTTGATCGCCACATTAGATCAACAGTTAAGGGCACATCAGTACAACGCACAATCGTGGGAAACCTTAACCGGAAAAACCTTAGATCAGCTTTGGGCAGATTATGGCAAGGAATCAGAAAAAGTAACGCTAACCTATAGCAGTAAAAAATAATAGAGAAGTCTTTTTCACCCATCGTCGTCATCTCGACTGGAACGCAGTGGAATGGAGATCCTTCGACTCCGCTCAGGATGACAGCTTAATGAAACGACCGTTATCTCGACTGGAACGCAGTGGAATGGAGATCCTTCGGCTCCGCTCAGGATGACAGCTTAATGAAACGACCGTTATCTCAACTGGAACGAAGCGAAATGGAGAGATCTACCTAGAAAGATTTCTCGGCTGCGTTGCACTCCGCTCGAAATGACGACAGCTTTTTAAGCCTGTTTTGTAAAAATAACCATCACTAAAGTAAAATTTTTGATTATTTACTAAAACGTTTTACATAAAATATTTAATTTGCAGAATCAAACAGGCTAACCAAAATACTAATATCCCGTATAAATGAAAAAAATATCTATTCTTTCGGTTTTTATGATGCTTATTTCTGCTTTATCAGTGCAGTTAAAAGCACAGGAAATTATTAAAAAGAGCGGTTACACCTTATCGTTCGAAAGCAATTTCAAAGAACTTGATCCGCAATTGAAAAAGCGTTTAATCAAAACATTTTTCGAAGTTTATCCCAAGCTTGCAAAAGAGTACAATCCATCTACCATTAAAGAGGTAAAGTTTTTTGTAGATACAGCCTATAAAGGTGTGGCTGCAACGGCCGATGGTAAAGTAACTTTTAGCTCCATCTGGATGGTTAAACACCCCGAAGATATTGATGTGGTTACCCACGAAGTGATGCACATTGTGCAGGATTATGGCCGCAGTGTTGGTCCGGGCTGGTTAACCGAAGGTATTGCTGATTATGCCCGTTATAAATTCGGTGTGGATAATGCCGGTGCCAAATGGTCGCTACCGGCATTAAAGCCAGATCATAGCTATAAAAACAGCTACCGCATTACCGCTGCATTTTTTGCATGGATCGAAAAAAGCGTAAAACCTGGTACCATTAAAGCTGTTGACGCTTCTTTAAGAGACCATACTTATACCAAAGAAATCTGGGCAAAATTAACAGGTAAAGATTTAGATGCACTTTGGGCAGATTACGTTAAAAATTCGCAAGTTTAGAAAATAATTACCCCCATATAAAAACACAAACACAACAAATGAAACGACTATTTATCGCTTTATTGGGTTTTGCGACAACAACCAGTTTCGCACAAACAATAGGCAAGGTTACAGATCCGGTAGACTGGATAAACCCTTTAATGGGAACAGCGTCCAAACCGGCACTATCAAACGGAAATACCTATCCGGCAATCGGTTTGCCATGGGGTATGAACATGTGGACACCACAAACGGGTAAAAGCGGCGACGGATGGGCTTATACTTACGATGCCGATAAAATCCGCGGTTTTAAGCAAACCCACCAGCCATCACCATGGATGAACGATTATGGCGCTTTCTCTATCATGCCCGTAACCGGAAAATTGAAATTTACTGATGACGACCGTGCCAGTTGGTTCAGCCATAAAGCAGAGGTCTCTAAACCATATTATTACAGTGTTTATTTAGCCGATGCTGATGTAACCACCGAAATTACACCTACCGAAAGAGCGGCCCAATTCAGGTTTACCTTCCCTAAAACCGATAGCTCTTATGTAGTTGTAGATGCCCAAAACAGGGGATCGTACATTAAAATCATTCCGGCAGAAAGAAAAATCATCGGTTATACCACCAAATATGCCCGTGGTCCGTTGCCTAAAAACTTTAAAAACTATTTTGTAATCTATTTCAATAAAGATTTCAAACTGGCCAAAACATGGGATGATAAAAAATTAAATGATAAAGACCTTGAATTAACTGTTGATCATGCAGGTGCTGTTATCGGTTTCGCTACGCAAAAAGGCGAGCAGGTAATTGCAAAAGTTGCTTCTTCTTTTATCAGTTTCGAACAGGCCGATCTTAATTTAAAAAGGGAACTGGCCAACGATGGTTTCGATGCTACAAAAGCAAAAGGCAGGGCAACCTGGAACAAAACTTTAAGCAAAATTTCTGTTGAAGGTGGTACCATCGATCAGGCCCGTACTTTTTACTCGGCCATGTACCGTACCCTTTTCTTCCCGAACAAATTATACGAAGTTGATGCACAGAACCAGATTGTACACTGGAGCCCATACAATGGTCAGGTTTTACCAGGTTATATGTTTGCTGGTACCGGTTTCTGGGATACTTTCAGGGCTTTATATCCTTTCCTAAACCTGGTTTATCCTTCTATCAACAAAGAAATGCAACAGGGTTTGATCAACGATTACAAAGAAGGTGGTTGGTTACCAGAGTGGAGCAGCCCAGGTTATGCCAACATTATGGTGGGTAACAACTCTGCTTCGGTAGTTTCTGATGCATACATCAAAGGGATGCGTGGTTACGATATCGAAACCTTATGGCAGGCGGTAAAACATGGCGCCAACAACGAAGGCCCGATGGAAGCTGTAGGTCGCGATGGTGTTAAATATTACAACGAATTGGGTTATGTGCCTTTCGATGTGAAAAAGAACGAAAACGCAGCTAAAACTTTAGAATATTCTTATGATGATTTTACCATCTATCAATTGGGTAGGGCTTTAGGTAAACCGGCATCAGAAATCGATATCTATAAGAAAAGAGCCATGAACTATAAAAATCTTTTCGATCCGGCTTCTGGCTTAATGCGTGGTAAAAACCAGGATGGTACTTTCCAAAGCCCGTTCAGTCCATTTAAATGGGGCGGTGCATTTACCGAAGGTAACAGCTGGCACTATACCTGGTCGGTTTTCCAGGATGTTGATGGTTTAGCCAAATTAATGGGCGGACATGATAAATTTGTAACCAAACTCGATTCGGTTTTCTCTATGCCTCCGGTATTCGACGAAAGTGCTTACGGTGGTGTAATCCACGAAATACGTGAAATGCAGATTGCAAACATGGGTCAGTATGCGCATGGTAACCAACCTATCCAGCACATGATTTACCTGTACAATTACGGTGGTGCCCCTTATAAAACACAATATTGGGTACGCGAAACCATGAACAGAATGTATAAAGCTACCCCTGATGGTTATTGCGGTGACGAAGATAACGGACAAACTTCTGCCTGGTATGTTTTCTCGGCAATGGGTTTCTACCCGGTAACACCAGCGGTTGATCAGTATGTTTTAGGTGCACCATTATTTAAAAAGGTAACCATTACGTTAGAAAACGGTAAAACTGTTGTAATCAATGCACCAGCTAACAGCGATAATAACCGCTATGTGCAAACTTTGCAGATGAATGGTAAACCTTATTCTAAAAACTGGATCAGCCATAGTGGATTACAAAAAGGTGCTGTGTTAGATTTTAACATGACCGCAGCTCCGAACAAAACAAGAGGTACAAATCCTGCTGATTTCCCTTATTCATTATCAACAGAAAAATAGAAAAACAATAAAGGCTGTATCATAAAAATGGATTTTGTCATCCTGAGCCTGTCGAAGGAAAAATCGAATTACTAATTATGATACAGCCTAATATTTAAGGAAACCTTAATCCCTGAACAAGGATTAAACTAACAAACCAAATATATGAATATCAACGTCTCGAAGACGGGTTTTACGGCCATACTTTGGCTTTGCGGAACCCTGCTGGCATTCGGTCAGCGTATTGATCTCAAAGATCTTTCTGCCTTCAAAAATCCTTCAAATTCATGGTCGCTTGCACAAAATGTGGTTGCCGATCTTAATGCCGAAAATGTTTTAAGAACAACCAAGGGCGAAGGCATATTAGTAAACCAATCAACCGCAAAAAAAGCCGGTTCTGATTTATACACCACTAACGAATATGGCAACGTAGCTGTAGAATTAGATTATTTAACGGCAAAAGGAACCAATTCCGGTATTTACCTTCAGGGCAATTACGAAATCCAGATTGATGATGCCTGGGGATTGAAAAATGCAACTTCATCAAACAATGGCGGTATTTACCAGCGTTGGGATGATAGCAAACCAGAAGCCGAAAAAGGTTTTGGAGGTATTGCTCCGCGTCAGAATGCAAGTAAAGCACCTGGTTTATGGCAGCACATTAAAATTATTTTCCAGGCACCAAAATTTGATGCTTCAGGAACGAAAACACAAAATGCAAAAATCATCGGCGTTGAATTAAACGGGGTATTGATCCACGAAAATGTTGAACTTTTTGGTGCAACCAGAGGTGCAGCAGGTGCCGAAAAAGCAAAAGGCCCTTTACGTTTACAGGGCGACCACGGTTCGGTAGCTTTTAAAAATATCTCAATCACCGAATTAGCTGATATTCCAAGATTAGAACAAAGGGGAGGTGCGGATCCGATTTATATCGAGGCAGCAAGTAACAACATGATCAGAAGTTTTGTTGATGTTATACCAGGTGTACGTTCGGTACATGCCATTTCGGTTGGCGGACCGGAAAAAACAGCTTACAGCTATGATTTGGATAATGGAACCTTATTACAAGGTTGGCATGGCGATTTCGTTGATGCTACCCCAATGTGGGATGGTCGTGGTAACGGAACTTCACGCCCGTTGGGTAGTGTTACCCGTTTTACCAGAAAACCGGTATTAGCGATCTCAAAACTGGCAAACGATCAGGCTGCATGGATTTCCGATACAACCGGAACAGGTTTCAGAACCAAAGGTTACGTAACGGATAAACAAGATCGCCCGGAGTTTAAATATATCATTAACGGCACTCATGTTACCGATGCTGTTAAAGTATTGGAAAACGGACAAGGGTTAAGTCGCGAAATTACGCTTGACAAACCATCAAAAGACCTATATTTCTTATTGGCAACTGCTTCAAACATCGAAGAAGCGGGTAAAGGTTTATACCTGGTTGACGATAAATCTTATTACATCCAGTTGGCCGATGGATCTGCCAAACCGGTAATCAGAGATGTTGATGGCAAAAAACAATTTATTGTAGCCATCGGAACCAAGTTAAATTATACCATTTTGTTTTAATTGAGATGACAATGAGAAATACATTCAAAAAATTAGCAATACTGGCATTAAGTTTTAGCTTTTCTGCAGTTTTTGCACAAGAAACCCCGAAAGAAGAAGATTTTTTCAGAATAAATAAAGTACGCGTACCCGAAGGACCGATTTTGGAAGTTGGTGGTTTAATTACCCTGCCAAATGGCGATTTAGGCCTTTCTACCCGTAGAGGTGAAGTATATATTGTAGAAAATCCTACAAGCACCAAACCTTACTGGCGCAGATTTGCTTACGGATTGCACGAAATTTTAGGTATTGCCTATAAAAATGGTGCAATCTATGTTGCGCAACGTGGCGAATTAACCAAACTGGTTGATAAAGACCAGGATGGCAAAGCTGATGTTTACGAAACAGTTTACGCATGGCCGTTAAGCGGGCACTACCACGAATACAGTTTCGGACCTAAATTAATGCCCGATGGTACCTTTATGGTTACCGCTAACGTAGCCTTTGGTGATGAAGAATGGTGGCGTGCCGAAAGCCGTGTACCAATGCGTGGTTGGGCGATGAACATTACCGAAGATGGTAAAATGAGCCCTTATGCTGCGGGTTTCCGTTCTCCTGCCGGTATCGGTAGTATCGACGGTCAGTTTTATTACACCGAAAACCAGGGCGATTGGGTAGGATCGGGAGGTTTATGGAAAATAAACAAAGGCGATTTTATGGGACACCCTGCAAGTTTAAGGTGGACAAACCTTCCAAATTCTCCTGTTAAGTTACAATCCGATTTCTTCTATTCACAAATGGACGAACGCCGTATTAAAAACGAACAGGGAAGATACATTAAACCGGAAAACAGGGTAAACGAAACTTTCAAAACCTTATTCGAAATGAAAAAGGTATTCCCTGAACTGCGTTTACCGTCGGTTTGGTTGCCTTATGGCATTTTGGGTATCTCATCTGCAGAGCCTGTTAAAATTCCGGCCAATACATTCGGTCCGTTCGCCGGTCAGATTTTGGTTGGTGATCAGGGTATGAGTATCATCTCGAGGATTTTTATGGAAACCGTAAAAGGTGAAGAGCAGGGCGCAGCCTTCCTTTTCCGTAAAGGTTTCCGTTCGGGTGTGTTAAGATTAGAATGGGGTACTGATGGATCATTATTTGTAGGCGAAACCAACCGTGGTTGGGGATCGGCAGGTGATGCCAACGAAGGTTTGGAAAGATTGGTTTACAACAACAAAACACCTTTCGAAATGAAAGCCGTAAGGGCAATGCCTGATGGTTTTGAAGTAGAGTTTACCATGCCTGTTGATCGTAAATCGGCAGAAGACCTGGCTTCGTATAACGCAGAAAGCTTCATTTATAAATACCATCCGGTTTATGGTTCACCTCCGGTAAATACCGAGAAATTAAAAATCTCGGGTGTGAAAGTTTCGGCGGATGGATTAAAAGCAAGGATTATCGTTTCAAACCTGCGCCAGTATTATATCCACACCTTAACCCTTGATGGTATCCGCTCACAGGATGGTTTTTACTCGCTGGTTCACCCGGTGGCTTATTATACCTTAAACCAGATTCCTGACGGAAACAAACTTTCTGCCAGCGAAGTAAGTACTAAAAACTCTGCGGAAGTACCAGCTGCGCCTGCAAAGAAAACAACAGCACCAAAAGGAGCTAAAGCACCAGAAGCCAAAGGAGCAGCTACAACTGAAGCTAAACCGGCTACTACAGCAGCAAAGGCACCTACCTATAAAGAAGTTGAAGGTCTTTTAACCAAAAATACCTGCCTGGCTTGCCACAACCCAACCAAAAGACAGATTGGGCCGCCATTTGCAGAAATTGCGAAACGTAAATATTCACCAGAAAAAATATTTCAGTTGATCCATAACCCACAGCCTCAAAACTGGCCGGGTTACTCAACAGAAATGCCTCCAATGCCGCAGGTAACCAAAGCTGAAGCTTTAAAAATTGCCGGCTGGATCAATTCATTAAACAAATAAGTTAGTTAGTATAGTTGTTAGGAACGGTTAGTAGAAATGCTAGCCGTTTTTTTACTTTTACAAGAAAAAAAATGAAGAACATTTTATTGTTAATAGGCGTATTCCTGTTAACCTGTTTTGCAGCCGATGCACAGCAGCATAAAATATCGGGCACCGTTAAAGATGGTAAAAACGTGGCCATTGCCAATGTAACCGTGCAGGTATTAAACACAAATTTATCTACAGTGAGCAAGGCCAATGGCGATTTTGAAATCACAAATGTTCCTGACGGAAAATTAACGTTAAAATTTAGTGCCATTGGTTATGCTACGGCTATTAAAACCATCATCAATAATCAAAATCTTGATATCATATTGGCCGAAACCAGTTCAAAACTGGATGAGGTAACCGTATCAGCACAAAAAACCGAAGAAAATGTGCAGAACATCCCAACTGCGGTTACTGCATTTTCGGCTTCGAAAATCAGCGATTACCGCATTCAGAATACAAGAGATTTAGCCACGCTTGTACCCAATTTATACAGCAGTAACCCAGGCGATGGCAGAAATGTGACCTCGATAAGGGGAATTGGTACTACTTCTTACGATCCGGCTATTGCAACCTATATCGATGGAGTAAACCAGTTCGGTTTAGATACCTATATTTCATCATTATTTGATATCGAAAGAATTGAAGTACTGCGCGGACCGCAGGGAACCCTATACGGCCGCAACGCGATGGGAGGGGTAATTAACATCATCACCAAACAGCCTACTAATTTAACTACGGGTTTTGCGGGCATTGATGTGGGTAACTATGGTCAGCAGCGTTATAGCCTCGGCATCCGCACTGCTTTGATTAAGGATAAACTCTTTTTTGGTGCAGCCGGATTATATAACAGGCAGAACGGCTTTTATACCAATACCTTTAATAACACCAAATTTGATAAACTGCATGGCTTTTTGGGTAATTATTACCTGAAGTTTTTGGCCACATCAAAATTTGCCCTTACCCTAAACGTGAAGCATAACGAAAACAGGAACAATGGCACTTTTCCTTTAACCGGCTCGGTTGATGAAGCCCTGGCCAATCCATTCAAGTTAAACCAAAACTCAACAACAGAAATGGTCGATAACCTGTTTAACGCTTCTTTATCGGCAAATTATAGCGGAAATGATTTCAATTTCACTTCGCAAACGGCTTATCAATCCAATTACAGATATTACAAACAACCAATTGATGGAGATTTTTCTCCTGCCGATATTGTTTCTATCGTAAATAACTATGGTAAAGACTGGAACAAGGTGCAGGTTTATACCCAGGAATTTAAATTCAGTTCACCTGCGTCCAATACTTCAAAATTTAAATGGGTAGCTGGTTTGTATGGTTTCTATCAAAAAAATCCGGTAAAACAGGGCTCGTATTTTGGTGCTGATGGTACCGTTTTCGGAGCCGATCCTTACACTACCGCTGTAAACATTAATTCGGGGAAAAGTGCTGGTTTTGCGGCATTCGGGCAGCTTTCTTATCAGATAATCGAACAGTTAACCGCTACTGCAGGTTTGCGGTACGATTATGAGCACAAAAGATTACTGGCTTCCGGCGAATACCTTATCCCAACAATGGATCCAATTGTTACGCAGGGAGATACTTTGGCCAAAGCAGACTTTAATGCCATTTCACCCAAATTAAGCTTTGCTTATGCCATAAGCAGCAGCAATAATGTTTATGCAATTTATAGTCGTGGTTACCGTGCAGGAGGGATAACGCAACTGGCTTCCGATCCAACAGCAAAACCGCTCGATACCTATAAACCCGAATACAGTAATAATTTCGAAATCGGCACAAAAAATACCTTTTTCGATCAGCGTTTAATCACAAATATTGCAGCCTTTTATGTAAATATCACCGATGCGCAGATTCCGGTTCTGATTTTGCCCGATGCATTAACCACCACACGCAATGCCGGTAAATTGGTGAGTAAAGGTGTTGAATTAGAACTTTCAGCCCGTCCGGTTAAAGGTTTAAGTGTTGATTATAACTTTGGCTATACCGATGCAAGTTATAAGTCGCTGAACATATCTAAGAATGGTGCACTAGTTGAACTGGCAGGTAATAAACAGATTTACACGCCAGAAACCACTTCGATGCTTGCCTTGCAGTACAGTTATGAGGTAGACAAAAATTCAAAATTAAATGCCATTGCCCGTGGCGAATGGTTGTTTACCGGAAATCAGTTTTATGATTTAAGCAACCAGATTCAGCAAAAAGGTTATAGCGTTTATAATGCGAAAATTGGTTTTTCCGCCAAAAAATATGATCTGTTTTTCTGGGGAAGAAACCTATCCAATAAAACCTATATCGATTATGCATACGATTTTGGAGCCGCCCATTTAGGTAATCCGAAAACTTACGGTGTAAGTTTGGTAGGAAGGTTTTAGTCGAGTGTTCTATCATCACGTACATCAAGCGCCTGGTCGTCATTTCGACTGCAACGAAGTGGAATGGAGAAATCTATTGAAAAAATCCTTCAACAGGCTCAGGATGACATAATTCTTGGAACGACAATGCGCTTGGAAAAAGAAATGGGGATTCCACTTATGCAGAATCCCCATCATCTAAATTAACGCTCTCATATACATAAACGCTATAAATAGGATTTATTGTGTAGGCCGTAATTTTTTTTCTTGTTAGCGTGTTTAACCATCCGCGTCGTCATTTCGACTGGAGTGTAATCCCAAATGTTCCGGAGAGAAATCTATTGAAAAAATCTTTCGACAGGTTCAGGGTGACATAATTCTTGGAAAGACAATGCGCAAAAAAGAAATGGGGATTCCACTTATGCAGAATCCCCATCATCTAAATTAACGCTCTCATATACATAAACGCTATAAATAGGATTTATTGTATTGACCGTAATTTTTTTATAGCCTAGGTTCGTGTCCTGTCTGTCCTGTCCTTGGTTCGTGTCTCCACGAACCAATCATTTCCAATCATTTCTTCCAATCTTATTTTGCGATGTTTGCCATTTAAACCTATTTTTACTTTATGGCTACGATAGATAAAACCCAACAGGATGCTGAAAAACTAACGGCTGCCCTGGCAGCAGTAAAATTTGTAAAAGATGGTGATGTTGTGGGCCTAGGTACAGGATCTACTACTACATTTGCCATTAAAGAACTGGGTAAGCGTGTAAAAGAAGGCCTCCAGATTACTGCTGCCGCAAGTTCTATCCGTACTGAAGAGCTAGCAAAATCATTTGGCATCCAGATCCTCGATCTGGGTAGTTTAAGTACAATTGATGTTAGTATTGATGGCGCTGATGAATTTACCGAAACACTCGATTTGATCAAAGGTGGAGGTGGTGCATTATTCAGAGAGAAAATTATAGCCTCATTAAGTAAAAATGCCATTATCATTACCGATGCCTCTAAAAAAGTAAAAAAACTTGGTGCTTTTACCGTGCCTATCGAAGTAATTCCTTTAGCATACCAGTATGTTTTCGATCAGGTTACTGAACTCAGTGGGAGAGGCCAGTTAAGATCGGTAGCGCATAAACCTTTCATCACCGACAACGGAAATCTGATCATCGATGCCGACTTTGGTCTGATTGATCACCCTGCAAAACTGGCTTCCGATCTCAACCAGATCAACGGATTATTGGCCCATGGCCTGTTTATAAACCTCACTTCGAAAGTAATTATGAGCGAAGGAACGGATATTATCGTTTTTGAATAGCGGATAGTTCACTGGTTCACTTGTCATTTGTTCATTTGTACTGCAAACTGCTAATTGAAAACTGGGTATTAGGTTAACTGTATAAATTGGTTAATCGGTTAATTGCTACCAACCGCCTGCTAGCCCCGTTCGTCATTGCGAACCGAAGGGCAGGGGCATGTGGGAGGTGTGAAGCAATCTTTTATATGGTTCACTTATTTATTAGCCATTTGTTCATTGGTACTGCAAATTGCCAATTGAAAACTGATTATCGATAAATGGTTTAATTGTCGCCAGGCACTATCGCTAGGCCCTCCCAACTCCAAACCCTCAACTCCCAACTAAAGTCGACTCAAGACTAAGGACTAGACTAACCCCCACTCACCGATATTTTCAACCTCGCTCAAACTCCCGCAAGTTTTTTACCGACGGTTTTATTCCGCTCACCGATAAAACGTCGCAATTAAGGGAAAAGCCATTCCCCAGCCTGGGTTTCTGTGCTACATTTGAATCATAAAAACAAACAGTCATGGAAACTTTAATCAAAAAAAATCACGCAGATAAACAATTAGGTTTAGGTATTTTAATCCTGGTAATCGGTTCGGTATTCTTGCTTAGAAATACCGGTGTAGATGTTCCACATTGGGTATTGAGCTGGCACACCATTATGTTTGGTGCAGGTTTGTGGATGGGTTACCGCAAAAACTTTCAGGGAAGCAGCTGGTTGGCATTAACCATTATCGGAGGCATATTCACCCTTAGAGACATCAGTATTTTTGATTTCAATTTATCCGGAATCAGCATACCTATGGTTTTAATCGGATTAGGTTTATATGTGATCCTTAAACCCAAAAAAGTTCAAAATTTTGATCAGTATTTCGGAAAGAAACCAGTTGACTTTACCCAAAAAGAAAGCTAAAATTCTTAACTCCATCATATATCTTAAAAAGGGACATTTTTTAACAATGTCCCTTTTTTGTGCATACTGGCATAGGGTATTGAGCATGGAGCTCCGTATGCCTTCAGGCTTTGAGCCATGCACTTTGCACGCTGCCCCGTGCTAAAAAAGAAACGGGGATTCCACCCTTAGGCAGTATCCCCGTCATCTAAATTAACGCTCTCACATACATAAACGCTATAAACGGAATATATTGTGTTGAGCTTAAAATTTATTACAATGTTTTTTGTTAGTGTAGAATATGTTTAACAAAATGTACCTAAAAATGCGGGATTGATTATTTAGTTCCTTTTTCATGTACGATCGTCATGCTGAATTTATTTCAGCATCTTTCATGCAGATAGACCCTGAAATGAATTCAGGGTGACGACTCTGGTATTAACAATTGAGATATACCTAAAAAAGGAACGGGGATTCCACCATTAAGGCAGTATCCCCGTCATCTAAATTAACGCTCTCACATACATAAACGCTGTAAACAGAATATATTGTGTAGAGCTTAATATTTTTTACTAAGCCTGTAAAATCGGTGCTGCTTTATGGTATTTATTCCGGTACTCGATCGGTGTTAAACCTGTTATTTTTTTGAAAACATCCCTGAATGATTTGGTATCCGTATAACCCACATCGAACATCACTTCGGTAATATTTTTCCTGCTCGATTCGAAACTCCGTTTTGCCGCTTCAATTTTAACCCTTTGAATGTATTCGATCACTGTATTTTTGGTGGCACTTTTAAATCTGCGCTCAAAACTTCTTCTACCCAAAGCCAGCATATCTGCCAGTTGATCTACTGTAATCCTTTCCTGATAGTTTCCATCTATAAATTCCTGTGCTTTTTTAATCTTCGCATCCTCGTGTCCCTTTTGCCCCTGAAACATCATAAAAGCAAGTTGACTTTCGCGATCTATATCAATAGCGAAATATTTTGCCGCTAAAATGGCCGTATCACGATCGGTATACTTCTCTACCAGGTATAAAAGCAGGTTCCAGTACGAATTTGCTCCACCGCTCGAATATAAGCCCTGTGCATCGGTAATGATACTGCCATCAACCAATTCCACATCTGGATACATTTCCCTAAACTGATTGGCAAATAACCAGTGTGTTGAACATTTCCGCCCATTTAACAAGCCTGTAGCAGCCAATAAAAAGGCGCCCAAACAAAGTGAGGCCACTTCTGCACCTTTCGCATGCTGTTTTACAATCCATGGGATCAGCTCTTCATTGGCTTCCATGGCATAACCAACGTTACCACTTATAGCAGGCACAAAAATAAGGTCGGTATGTTCCACCTCATGCAGCAATTTATCAGCATGCACTGAAAAGAGGCTATTGTTTAATTTTACCTCTTTCGTCATTCCAACCAGCTCAACTTTAAATAGCGGTAGCTTGCCCGATGCCTGTAAAAATTCATTAACAGCCGTAAATAAATAACGGGGATCTGCTATGGCCTCAATCACGGCAGTCTCTGGAATTAAGATAGATACATGTTTCATATCTCAAATATAGTGAGGCTATTTGTCGTAAACAACCCCTGCAATTGACGTTTCTACATATTTAGCTTTTTGCAATCCCCACGTATGTTTGTGATGTTAAAAGGCTGATGCCAAAATGTATAATAGTGGAAACCGATGTGCTGAGGGGCATCAAAAATAGGATCAAATGGCAAGTATAAATTCATATCTCACGTTTAATGGCAACTGTCGCGAAGCAATGACTTTTTATAGAGATTGCCTGGGCGGAGAGTTAACCCTCGAAACCATTGGAGAATCCGTAGCTGCAGATAAAATCCCTGTGAATATGAAGCGGAGCATTATGCATGCTGTATTAGCTAAAGATGAACTGGTAATTATGGGTACCGATATGGTGGAAGAACGGGGACTAGTTAAAGGCAACTCCATATCCATGATGCTCAACTGCAATTCGGAAGAAGAAGCAAAAGCGTATTATGATAAACTCTCAGCGGGAGGGAGGGCATCCCATCCTTTACAGGAAACTTTCTGGGGGGCGCTTTTTGGCGATTTAACAGATCGTTTCGGCAACAATTGGTTAATTAATTACGATAAAAACAGATAAACATGAAAAAATTAAAAACCTGGTATTGGATTGCGACCATTATTTTCGCATTAATGATGATAATGGACGGCTTTGGTGGGGTAACACAGCAGGAAGCTGGTAAAGAAGTGCTTAAACACCTTGGTTACCCCATGTACCTGCTCATTATTGTTGGTATTGCCAAACTGTTGGGCGCAATATCAATCCTCCAGAATAAATATACCACCATTAAAGAATGGGCCTATGCAGGTTTTGCCATCAATTTTATCGGGGCATTTGCCTCCAGGGCATTTATTGGCGATGGCATATCGCTGTTAATCCCACCACTTGTTGCATTATGTATTATGTTTATTCCATATGTTTTATGGAAAAAATTAGGGGCAAATGTTAAAAATAGTTAAAACTAAATAATTAGTTTTAATAAAGGCTTTTCAGAGTCAAATATTGTTAACTTTGGGTATTGTAAACAACCAAACACAACTGTGGAACCGTTTTGATTTTCAGTTTAAATCATGGCTGCTCCACGATCCCTAAAAACAATTTATACGAATGAAAAAGAGCCTTTTGTTCATAATCGCTTTATTATTTACCACTTCGGCATTTTCCCAAAATGTGATCCAGCTGTTTAACAGTGCAAACGATTTTTTTAAATTATTACAGGAAGAAAAGTTTGCCGATGCACATGCATTTTTTGACGATACCCTAAAAACCAAATTACCGCAGGAAAGCCTAAAAAAACTTTGGAGTGATATCGGTTCCAAATTTGGGAAAGCCGAATCTTTCGATGCCATTCAGAGTAAAGCTGAGGGCGCATTTTTTGCCGTAACCGTTGAAGGCAAATTTGCCAATGGCGACCAGAATTTTATTGTAGGTTTTAACAAAACGCAGAAGATTGTGGGAATTTTTCTTGCACCTTCGAAAAAAATAACCACCTATTTAAAGCCAATATATGTAGATACAGCTTTGTATACTGAAAAATCGACCTATATCGGTCCTCCGGGAAAACAGTTGGCAGCCATTATCACCATACCCAAAAATGTTAAGAATTTCCCAATGGTGGTTTTTGTACATGGTTCAGGACCTGGCGATATGGATGAAACCGTTGGTGCCAACAAGCCTTTTAAAGATCTGGCAGGCGGATTGGCTTCTAAAGGAATAGGTTCTGTACGTTATGTTAAAAGAACACTTATTTATGCGAACGAATTTGCCGGACCATACACTGTAAAAGAAGAGGTTTTGGACGATGAAACCGCCGCAATTGCTGCTGCAAAAACTGCAGTAGGGGCCGATCCGAAAAATATTTATGTATTCGGCCATAGCCTGGGTGGCATGCTTGCTCCAAAAATGGCAACACTTTCTCCTGATTTAGCAGGGATAATTTTAGCTGCAGCTCCTGCAAGAAAACTGACGGATCTTATTGTTGATCAGAATAAATTTATGTTCGAGCAGGCCAATGATACATCGGCTGTATTTAAGCAACAGTTGGCCAATGCAATGGCAGAAATCGATAAAAGTAGGATTTCTTCGCTGGGAACAACGATAAAGCCTGACTCGGTAATATTAGGTTTGCCTGCAAAATATTGGGCCGATTTAAACAGTTATGATCAGGTTGCGGTAGCAAAAACCTTATCAAAACAAAGAATTTATGTTTTACAGGGCGGAAACGACTTTCAGGTTGGCAAAACCGATTTCGATTTATGGGATGAAGCTTTAAACAAAAAGAAAAACGTTACCCTTAAATTCTATCCGGAATTAAACCATTTATTAAGTCCGCAAACAGGAAAAGGAACCATGGCACAGTACCAGGCTGCAGCAAGCGTTTCGGATGTTCTGGTGAATGATCTTGTTACCTGGATCAAAACAAAATAAGGCATCATCAATCATATTCTAATATTGAAAGCTCCGGTTTTACCGGGGCTTTTTTTGTGGTTATTGTTGTATAATGAAAAAACAATTCAAAAAATGGGCGGTTTAATTTAAAGGGTATCACCTAATCCGTTTATTATGGCAGCAAAGAACAAAATCACTTTAAAAGGAATCTGGGGCGTTTTAAAGGCATCGTTTACCGGTTTTAACGATCATAAGGTAACCAAGCTAAGCGGTTCGCTAGCCTACTATACTGTTTTTTCGATGGCACCTTTACTGGTGGTAATTATTTCTTTGTGCGGGATATTTTTGGGCCGGGAAATTGCCGAAGGACAGGTTTATGCACAGTTGGAAGGCTTTTTAGGCAGAGAATCGGCCACTTCTCTACAACAGCTAATTAAAAATGCCTACCTGGATGGAAAAAGCACCATTGCATTGATTATCGGGATTTTTACACTGTTACTCGGTGCTACCACAGTTTTCGGCGATATACAGGATTCTATCAATACCATCTGGGGTTTAAAACCAAAACCTAAACGGGGTTGGGTAAAATTGCTGCAGAACCGTTTTTTATCGTTCTCGGTGATTATAAGTCTTGGTTTTGTATTGTTGGTATCACTTGCGGTAACATCGGTATTGGATGCATTCAGCAATCGTTTACAGGTCAGGTTTGCTGAGGTATCGGTTATTGTATTTTATGTATTGAACCAACTCGTTACGCTTGCTGTGATCTCTTTAATATTTGGGGTGATATTTAAGGTATTGCCCGATGCGATTATCAAATGGCGCGATGTAATTGCCGGCGCAGTTGTAACAGCAGTGCTTTTTATGATCGGCAAATTTGCCATTTCCATTTATATCGGGCAAAGTAATGTTGGTGGTACTTATGGTGCAACCGGCTCACTGGTAGTGGTATTGCTCTGGACCTACTATTCTTCTATCATTTTATATTTTGGTGCCGAGTTTACCAAGGCTTATGCCGTAGCCTTCGGTTCGGAAATCTATCCTTCGCATTATGCGGTTACCACTAAAGAAATAGAGGTAGAAACAGAAGGTAAATCTATTCAGGATAATCATCCTGAAATTAAAGAGGAAGTGAAAAAAGCATAGTTATTCTCCCCAGGCAGTGATGATCAATCGCCTTTGTCCGCCGCGGTTACGGTGCTCACAAAGGTAAATGCCCTGCCAGGTACCAAGTACCAGCCTACCATTTCTGATCGGAATGGTTACCGAACTGCCTAAAAGCGCAGCTTTTAAATGGGCAGGCATATCATCCGATCCTTCATAATCATGTTCATAATCGGGATCATTTTCCTTAACAGTTTTATTAAAGAACATTTCAAAATCCATGCGTACAGTAGGGTCTGCATTTTCGTTGATGGTGAGTGAAGCAGAAGTATGCTGTATAAAAACCTGGCAAATACCAATATTGATCTCATCCAGCTGGGGTAGGGCATCTTCAACCTCATCGGTAATGATGTGGAAACCCCTTCTTCTTTCTCTAAGTGTTAATGCCTGTTGATATATTTTCATTTGAATTAATTACTAAATCTGCTCAGGATGACAACTTAATAAAACGGTCGTCATCTCGACTGGAATGCAATGGAATGGAGAGATCTATCTCGAGTTAGATTTAGCTTCGCTGAGCCTTCGGGTTCTCGACTACGCTGCACTCCGCTCGAAATGACGGATAGCCTATTTCAAAAACTCCACATTCCATATCTTTTCTGCCTTTCTACCAATCAACCAGAAAGATGCGGCCAGTACCGAAAAGAATAATGCTTTATGCCAGCTGTCCCAGAAATATTCGAAATAGCGGGTGTAAAGGTTGATAAACAGAAATGTAATGCCAAATTCTCTCGCAATATCGTCGCGGTATTTTAAGCCAAATAAAGTGCTTGCAACGCAGATGGTAGCCGAAATCAAGGCCCAGTAAAATAAACTTAACTGTCTAACCCTATACCATTCTTCCAAACTGGCAAAGTTGCCAAATACCGATAAAGCCCATAGCGATACAAACAGATAAACCATGCCCGCAATGTAGGTAACCTGGAAAAAGTGCTGTGTTTTGGGGAAAGCTTTCATGATAAAAGATGCCGAGGTTAACGAAGCGCCGAAAATCACAAAACGCAAAGGATAATTCATGCCCAGGAAATAATAATTCCACCTGCTTAAATAGCCTGTTTCGGTACCAAACCATGCACCTAAAGAGATTAGGGCAAAAATCCAGATTAACCGCGAATTGAAAATAAAACCTAAAGCACCGTAAATAAATACCGAAGCAAGGATGAGTATAGAGAAATTGCCTGTACCATTATCAAATGCCTTTCCAAAATAAGCAACGGCGTTCGCCGTTAATAAAATCGCCGAAAAAACAATGGCCTCGTTGCTGAATTTTAAATGTGCGAGCTTCTTTTTTCTTCTAAAGCCCAGGATGTAAAGCCAGCCTGCCAGTCCTCCAGAAATAATGGCAATAACGATATTTGGCGTATTGTATACCCGTTTTAAATAGTTTAAGATCGAATTATCAATCAGTAACGAACCGAGAGCAATAAAACCGCAGGCCAACGCTACCCAAAAAGCGTACTGCGCCAGGCGCAACCAGTCGAAATTTTTTGCTTCGTAACTTTTACGGAGTTTATTTCCTGTTTCTTCGTTGATAATGCCATCGCTCTGCCACTGCTCGATCATGTCATCAAGAAATTCACTCTTTTCTCTGTCGACTTTCATAGGTTAGGTTATGTACGAATATAGGTTTTTTGGTCCGAAGTCGGAAGTCAGAGGTCCGAAGTGAAAAAAAATATCAAATATGCATTCAAACCTCCGTCTTCGGTCTTCCGACCCCGGTCTTTATAAAACCTCCTTCACCTTCTTATTATTCCCTACGATCCAGATCACATCACCCGTATCGAAAACAAAGTCGGAAGATGGATTTAATATCTTATCGGCACCACGTTCAATGCCTACAATCAAAGCCTGCGCTTTTTCGCGGATACCGGCATTCCTGATGCTTAATCCGTAAACCGGCGATTCGGCATGAACCACCACTTTTTGTAAGGTCATTTCCTTGTTCGGGAAGTTATCTTCTTCGGCAATTTCAGGTGTGTCGATTTCCAGAAGTGCTTTAACAGCTGCTAACTGGTCGTCGGCACCTATCAGCAATAATTTATCGTTGGGATAGAGCCTTTCGTCCCGCCCAGGAGTTGGTATATTATTTCTTCCACGCTCAATCAGGGCGATATTTACGCCATATTTTTCCCTGATCATCAACTCGGTGAGTGTTTTCCCAACCACTTCCGATTCGGGCGAAACTTTCAATTCGGTTAAATGGGTATCCCAAGGTAAAATATCAGGTTTTTGGTTTTCGCGTGCATTTAAATTCAGCATGAAACGCCTTTCGAGTTTATCGTAAAATGACTGAAGTTTTCTGGAGAAGATCACCATACCAAGGATAATCAATCCAAGTGCAATTACCGCGGCAACCCAGGTGTCGAAAAACTCGTACATCAAAAAACCTACAAAGAAAATTCCCAATGCAACCCTGAAAAATTCGATCGCAATTAAAGGACCGCGTGTATATTTTTTATTCAGCCAAAGATGTGAATATGCCGTGCGCTGGATCCTCCGGATGGATAATGCCCATAAAAATGGCGACATTAATATAAACGATACCACTACACTGATGATAATGGAAGTTAAACTATTGGCAATATTACTCACAATAAAGGGCTGGACATAACGATAAGCCAAAAAGATAATGGCAATGATAATTACCGAATGGATAATGGTATTAAAAATGTAAGAACGTAATAAAATCCTCCAATCGCTCAAGGTGGTAATGCCTTCGGTACTCGAACTGTACCGTTCGATCCCATCAAGCCATTTTTTAGGTAAAACACGGTTTAAATATTGATAAAAAGGCTCTGATAATTTAATGAGATAAGGAGTGGTAAAAGTGGTAATTGCTGCTGCGGCTACGGCAATGGGATAGAGGAAATCGCTGGTTACCTTTAACGTTAAGCCCAAAGAGGCTATAATGAACGAAAACTCACCGATCTGGGCCAAACTCATACCAGATTGTACCGAGGTTTTTAATGGCTGGCCGGAAAGTAAAGCACCTAAAATGGTAAAGAGAATTTTTCCGAAAATAATAACCACTGTTGCTACTAAAATAGGTACAGCATATTTAACCAGCATGGATGGATCGATAAGCATGCCCACCGAAACAAAAAATACGGCTGCAAATAAATCTTTTACCGATTTGGTTAAATGCTCGATCCTTTCGGCCTGTGTGGTTTCGGCCAAAATAGAACCCATAATAAATGCACCCAAAGCAGGAGAGAAGCCAACCTTATCGGCCAGTAAAACCATCACCAAACATAAAGCCAGCGATACCACTAACATGGTTTCGTCGTTCATTAACTTTTTGGTGGCTTTAAGAAACGACGGTACCACGAATATTCCGCCCAAAAACCATAATACCAGAAAGAAAGCCAGTTTTAAAATAGAATAAAGCATTTCTGTTCCGGCTGATTGCTGACTTACCGCTAGTGTAGAGAACAGTACCAGGAGTAAGATGGCAACCAGATCTTCTACAATTAAAACACCAAATACCAGGCCGGCGAATTTTTTATGTTTTAAGCCCAATTCTTCGAAAGCCTTTATGGTAATCATGGTTGATGAAATGGATAAAATTCCACCTAAAAACAGGCTATCCATATCTTTCCAGCCCATTGCCTTACCTACCAGGTAGCCGGCCAAAATGATAAATAGGACCTTAACAATGGCGGTGATGGAGGCAGAACCGCCTACCTTAACCAGTTTTTTGAAACTGAATTCTAAACCCAGGCTAAACAAAAGGAAAATTACGCCTATTTCGCCCCAGATGTTGATGCTTTTGGTATCGGTAACAGACGGAAAAAAATCGAGGTGCGAACCAACCAGTAGCCCGGCAAGTATATAGCCCAAAACAAGGGGCTGTTTAATTCTTTTAAATATAAGTGTGGTTATTCCTGCGGCAGCAAGGATCAAGCCTAAATCGGCAATTAAATCAGGTAAATGCATCTATAAAAATGGGTAATGATGTTAAATAATCTATTTCCGGACATTGCGAGTGCCCGGCATTTATAAAAATTCCAATAAAATGAAATTACTTACCAAAAAACATGTTTTGGATAGAGCATCTTAAACAGGCACCAATAATTATATGTTAATCTCTTGATTACAACTTTGGTATTAACGGTTTTGTTCTTTAAAAAAAGGAACAATAAAAATGAGAGGAGGATACAGGCCCCGGAAGCAATTTTTATAAAAGGACTGTTGATCAAATCCTTTTGTAAACTCTCGTTGTCCTGACTGAATCCAAGATTGGATTTGATGTTTTTTTTACAGGAAATGAAACTGATTTTGATATTTTTTAATGCTGCATCATTTCTTTTTTCCGGCAATGCGATGGCCGCAAAATTTATGGAAAGGGAAAGAAAGAAAATGATGTAAAAAAGCCTCATTGCCGCTAATATAACGAAAATAAGGCTTTTTTGAAACATGAATTTGTCATTCTGAATGAAATGAAGAATCTTTTGACTACAAATCCTAGAAAATTATTTGTTGTTTAACGGAAAATTGTTCTCGCAATTTGGGTTCTGTGCTTTGTCGGTTTGGGATTCTTCACTGCGTTCAGAATGACAGATTTTATATAATAGGGTCGTCATTTCGAGCGGAGTGCAACGTAGTCGAGAACCACATAAGTGCTCAGCGAAGCTAAATCTAACTCGTGATAGATCTCTCCGTTCCGCTGCGCTTCAGTCGAGATGACGATCGCGTTAGGCCTATAGAAATAAATTACCCCTTAAAATAAGCCAGCGTAGCCTCCTTATCTTTTTGTAATTGGATAGTTAATGCTTCTAAACCTGTAAATTTTACATCATGTCGTAAGAATTTAAGGAAGTTCATTTTGATGTCCTGTCCGTAAATTTCCTGGTTGAAATCGAAAATGTTTACCTCAATATTTCTCGTCATTCCGTTAATAGTTGGGCGCTGCCCGATGTAGGCCATACCCTTATAAGTCCGAAGTCCGAAGTCCGAAGTCCGAAGTTCACTTGTCGATTCAGAGTCGTCTTTAAATTCCGAACTTATCTCAACGGTAACTGCATAAATACCATCACCCGGAATGAGTTTATAAGTTTCCTCTATAAATATATTTGCGGTAGGGAAACCGATGGTTCTGCCGATTTTATCGCCTTTGATTACCCTTCCGAAGATGGAAAACGGATAACCAAGGTAATCGTTGGCCAAACCCACATCGCCTGCTAAAAGTGCCTGGCGGATCTTGGTCGAACTTACGGCAACATCGTGGATATCCTGCTCCATAATTTCCTCCACGGTAAAACCATAATGTAAACCAGCTGCTTTTAAATCGCTTAAATTACCCGAACGGTCTTTGCCAAAACGGTGATCGTAACCGATAATGATGTGTTTGGTGCCTATATTATCAACCAGTGTGTTTTTGATATAATCTTCAGGCAACTGATTAGAGAAATCACGGGTAAAAGGCGTAATGATCAAATGATCAACACCCAGGCCTTTTAAAATATCGGCTTTTTCATTAATGGTATTGATCATTTTGAGATCCTGGTTTTCAGGATCGATAATCATCCGCGGATGAGGGAAAAAGGTTAAAATTACACTTTCCCCGTTATCGGCTTTTGCCTTTTCTACCAGTTGTTTAATGATTTTTTGATGTCCGAAGTGCACACCATCAAAAGTGCCAATGGTAACAATGGCATTATCTAATTTTTTAAATTCCGAAAGGTTATTGTATATCTTCAATGGGATAGGAAATTAATGTAAAGCGTGGCGTTTAACCACCCCGCCTTTTAAATCGGCAATTTGTTGCTGAATCACAAAAGCATCCGAATCGATCTGGCGGATGGCACTTTGTAATTTGCTCATTTCAAGCTTGGTAACAACGGTAAAAACAATATCAATGTCTTTCTTTTCGCCGTAGCCACCTTCGCCTTTATAAATGGTAACACCACGTTTCATTTCGTTGATGATGAAACCTTTAATGGCTTCCTGATGTTCCGAAATGATGGTGACACCGGTATATTGTTCGAGTCCGTTTACTATAAAATCGATCGTACTGGATGCTGATAAATACGTTAAAATGGCATATAGTGCGGTTTCGATATTCAGGAAATAAGCAGCAAAGGCAAAAATAATGATATTTAAGATCAGGATGATGTTTCCTACTGTCAAAATACTGTTTTTACTGATATATAGCGCCAAAACCTCCGTTCCATCAATTACACAACCACCACGCATGGCCAAACCGATGCCTCCGCCTAAAAATAACCCGCCGAAAAATGCAATGAGTAATTTATCGTGGGTAATGGGCTGGAAAGGCAGAAAAATTAAGGCTACAGAAAGGGCCGCAATAGCAATAGCTGTTTTAAAGGCGAAACCCTTACCAATTTGCCGGTAACCTAAAATAACAAATGGAATGTTGATAATGGCGATGAGATAGGATAAATTCCATCCGGTTAAGGTGCTTACCAAAAGGGAAATACCGGTAACACCTCCATCAATAAAATGGCTGGGCATTAAAAAGCTTTTTAAGCCAAAACATGCCGAAGTTACACCTGCAATAATTAAGAGAATTTCTTTTATAAACCTGGTGTTCCTGTTTTTAATGTGGTTCATACCTCTGCCTGTGTTTTAGCTTCTTCTTTCCTGCTACGGATATAATTTACAAGTTCTAATACCTCAAACGCATCTTTAAGCAAAAAGTTTCCGCTACGGGTACGGGTAAGTTTAGAAAGATAGGCACCGCTGTTAAGCTGTTTGCCAAAATCGGAGATAAGTGAGCGGATATAAGTGCCTTTACTGCACACAATCCTGAAATCTATTTCAGGCAGTTCGATCCTTGTAATTTCAAATTCGGGTACGCTTACAAAACGTTTACGCAGCTCCACTTCCTCGCCTAATCTGGCTTTTACGTATAAACGTTCCCCATTTACCTTTACGGCAGAGTGGGCCGGTGGATATTGTTCTATATCGCCGATAAATGGTTTACAGGCTGCATAAATTTCATCTTCGGTAATGTTACTGATATCGAAAGTCTCATCCACCTCGGTTTCCATATCGAATGATGGGGTAGTGGCACCCAAAATCATGGTTCCGGTATACTCTTTTTCTTCGGCCTGAAAGGTATCGATCTGTTTGGTTAATTTACCTGTACAGATAATCAATAAGCCTGTAGCAAGGGGATCTAAAGTGCCGGCATGACCAACTTTTAGCTTTAATGGTTTTAAAGAATTACGGATTTTGCCCACCACATCAAATGATGTCCATTTGTATGGTTTATTGATCAACAGCAATTCGCCTTCAGCAAAATTGAAATCTTTAAATTTTGAATTTTCGGTACTCACAAATCTTTTTTGCGCAAAGATACGGATTCAATGTGGTTTGCTTAATTTTTTTTACTATGGATGCACACCGTGATTATTCTTTGTTTGTGCCCATCACTTTTCTGATTATCAGGTGTTTAATTTTTGCCACGGATTCACACAGATAAACACGGACGTTTATTATCTACGGTTAAGATATTTTAGGAATTATATAATCTGTAAGTTGTGTCCGCTAAGCAATAAGATGATGATAATTAAACCTGCAGCAATCCTGTACCATCCAAAAACTTTGAAACCATGTTTGTTCAGGTAGCCGATAAAAGTTTTGATGGCCAAAAGTGCCACAATAAAAGCAACCACATTACCAATAATTAAAAAATTGGTCTGATCGTGGGTAATGGTATGTCCTTCTTTGTAAAAATCGTAAAGTTTTTTTGCAGTTGCAGCAAACATAGTAGGTACTGCAAGAAAAAACGAAAATTCGGCGGCTACCTTTCTGCTTAATTTCTGGCTCATGCCACCAACAATGGTTGCTCCTGAGCGTGATACCCCCGGTAACATGGCGATACATTGAAAGAAACCGATTTTTAAAGCGGTTAAATAGGTCACTTTTTCTTCTTCTTCTACCGTTGGTTTGTTAAACCATTTATCCACAAATAATAAAATAACACCACCAATAAGAAGAGAAATACCTACGGCCATCGGGCTTTCCAGTAATTCGTCGATCTTTTTGCTCAATAACAGGCCAAATACTGCCGCAGGGATAAATGCGACCAATAATTTGATGTAGAAATTGATTGACTTAAAGAATCTTTTGAAATAAAGCACCAATACCGAAAGTATAGCTCCCAACTGGATCACAATGGTAAATAATTTTACGAATGGTTCTGATGCGATGCCCATCAACGATGATGCAATAATCATGTGGCCGGTACTCGATACAGGCAAAAATTCAGTTAATCCTTCAACAACAGCAAGGACAAGGGCTTCAAAAGCGTTCATATTTTTATGAAAAGATAAGAAATAAAGAAAACGCTTAATCAAATAAATTAAGCGTTTACATGTATAATTCTTTTAGAATAAATTATTTTTTTAAGATGGCGTAGATCCCAAAAACAAAACCTGCCAATACCACTACAGGTGCTAATAACGTTCTCCTGAAATCGTAAATGTCGCCGGTTGTACCCATCATTAGAACGAAACCAACTACTACAACTGCAATGCTGATCAATAACAATTTGTAGTTCTGTGTAGTGAAAACCAGTTCGCTTTCATTTTTGCCTTTAACGTCCTTTAAAACCGGACCTGTTTTTTTTTCTGCCATTATCTATAAAGATGATAAGATTTTAAACGTAAATATCTGCTTACCGCAAACCATGTACTAATGCCTGTTATAAAAATACCAACTATTAAAAGGCTTATAAATACAAAGCCAAATTCCTGGTAGTTATTTAAAATAATAATTTCTGGTACTTCTTTGCGGGCATAAATTAAAGTAGCCAATAAAATAATGATGGCTATAAATGCGGCAATTAAACCATGCAAAGCAGCATACAGTAAGAAAGGACGTCGGATAAAATTTTTCGTTGCACCAACCAGCTGCATACTTTTAATTAAAAAGCGCTGCGAATAAATAGCTAACCGTATGGTGTTGTTAATCAGCGCGATAGATATAATTAAAAGTAGTACTGCAAAAGCAAAAATAATTAAACCAATGGTATTGATGTTCTTATTTACCATGTCGATTAAAGAACTCTGGTAAACCACTTCTTTAACAACCGGGTTTTTAGAAATGCTTGCCTTCAATGCATCGATGCTTTTATTGTTCGCATATTCTGCTTTTAAATACACATCGAAAGTGGAGGTTAAGGGGTTATAACCTAAAAAGTTGACAAAATCTTCGCCTAAATCCTGTGTTAAATTTCTGGCAGCAAGTTCCTTGTTTACATATTGGGTCTGTTTTACCGCAGGGTTTGTGTTCAGCTCTTTCTGAAAGGCCAGAACATCGGCTTCTTTTGCACCTTCATCAACAATAATGTTTAAAACAATGTTTTCCTTAACGTAGTTAGACAGGTTTTTGGCGTGTACAAGTACCAACCCAAGCAGTCCCAGCATTAATAAAACCAATGCAATACTGATTATAGTAGAGATATAAATGGTTTTGGTTTTCTTAGATGCCTCACTTACTTCGAATTCTTCCATGTATTTCATTTTTGTTTCTGCGAAAATATAAATTATACCTGATAAACACCAATTAATGATTGTTAAATGAATATAAACGCGTTGCTTTGGCTTTTAGTTTGACCGGCAGGTTCTTTCATAAAATTAGCTTTTTCAAAATTTCGGTACGAAATTTGAGAACAGGGCGTTAATTAGATATTCTTTAAACCTAAATTCACTATGAAAAGACAAATTACTATCCTAAGTTTGTTAATGCTTCTCACGTCGACTATCATTTCATGTAAGAAAGATACTACTTCTTTAAAAGCCCAAATGTTAGGCAGGTGGACTTTAAACAGGATTGTGACTACAGGTTACACCGCAGAAGATACTTTAAAAGATCCTAAAAAAGTAAATGGCGATGTTAAGTATGGCACTACCAGCGATTATGTTGATTATAAATCGAATAACGATGACCAGGTGGAGTTAAGTTTGTCGGGAAATAGGACAATTGGTACTTATGCAATCATTTATTCTGATCAGTTTACTATGGATATCAATGATGGATTAAATTATTGTAAAATAAACAGTATTTCGGGCAGTCAATTGCAGTTTACCGCTAAAATTGATAAAACAAACGTTACCAAAGTGTACTATTTATCGCGATAAGGAATTAAATATTCTATAATATATCTGCCCCATTGATTTTTTAGATCAATGGGGCGTTTTTTTGGGGTGGGTTGTTACTAATCGGCACTAAAAAAAAATGTTTCGTCTGAAATAGACTTGTTTCAGCATCTCCTGTATAATAGACCCTGAAATAAATTCAGGGTGACGACCGTCAATAAAAAAAACGCACACCTAACTTCTTCTTATTCTGCATTTCTTTTGGCAAAATAATATCGCTGATCTGCTTTTTTAAGCCCCTGAATTTCCGTATTTTCGCCCCTTTAAAAATTTAAAACTTGCAATGGATTATCAATTCAAAGAAATAGAGCAAAAGTGGCAGAAATTCTGGGCAGATCATCAAACATTTAAAGCCGAAAGCAATTCTGAAAAGCCAAAATACTATGTGTTAGATATGTTCCCTTATCCATCAGGGGCAGGTTTGCACGTTGGCCATCCACTGGGATACATTGCATCGGATATTTTTTCGAGATACAAACGCCTCAAAGGCTTTAACGTATTGCATCCAATGGGATACGATTCTTTCGGATTACCTGCAGAGCAATATGCGATACAAACCGGGCAGCATCCTGCCATTACCACTGAGGCAAACATAGCAACTTATCGTCGCCAGTTAGATCAGATCGGTTTTTCTTTCGATTGGAGCAGGGAAGTTCGTACCAGCGAGCCGTCTTATTACAAATGGACGCAGTGGATTTTTATGCAATTGTTCAACTCCTGGTACAATATCGAAAACGATAGGGCAGAAGATATCACCACTTTGATCGAAAAATTTAATGCTTCTGGAACAGCCGATGTAAAGGCGGTTTGTGATGAAGACACCAAATCTTTTATGCCGAGCGATTGGGCAACGTTTACCGATGAGGAAAAACAGATCGAATTGTTAAAATACCGCTTAACCTACCTTCGCGAGAGTACGGTGAACTGGTGTGCAGCATTAGGAACGGTTTTGGCGAACGATGAAGTGAAAGATGGTTTCTCTGAACGTGGTGGTTTCCCTGTTGAGCAAAAGAAAATGATGCAGTGGAGTATGCGCATCACCGCTTATTCTGATCGTTTATTACAAGGTTTGGATACCATCGATTGGCCTGAGCCGATTAAAGAAATGCAACGCAACTGGATCGGTAAAAGTGTAGGTGCATCGGTTAAATTCCAGGTGGAAGGTAACGATAAACAGATTGAAGTTTTCACTACACGAGTTGATACTATTTTTGGTGTTTCTTATCTGGTATTGGCGCCGGAGCACGAGTGGGTTGCTGAATTAACTACCCCTGAACAAAAACAGGATGTAGAAAATTATATCTCCCAAACCAAAAAGAAATCGGAGTTAGACCGTATGGCCGATACCAAAACGGTTTCGGGTGCTTTTACGGGTACTTATGTGATTAATCCTGTTAGCGGCGAACGTGTGCAGTTGTGGATTGCCGATTATGTGTTGGCAGGTTATGGAACAGGTGCGGTAATGGGCGTTCCAAGTGGCGACCAGCGCGACTGGTTATTTGCTACACACTTTAATTTGCCGATTGTACAGATTTTAGATGCACAAAAAGACATAGATGTTCAGGCCGACCCTACTAAGGAAGGTAAATACATCAATTCGGGTTTCATTAACGGATTAACTTATAAGGAAGCGGTTGCGTTTTTAAACAACTGGCTGGAAGAAAAAGGTGTAGGTAAAGCGAAAGTAAATTTCCGTCAGCGTGATGCGATTTTTGGCCGTCAGCGTTATTGGGGTGAACCGATTCCGGTTTACTTTAAAGATGGATTACCTTATCTGGTAAATGAAGAGGAGTTGCCGTTATTGCTTCCTGAAATAGACAAATATTTACCGACCGAAACAGGTGAACCGCCTTTGGCCAGGGCCGAAAACTGGTTGCCTGCAGCCGGCGGACATTACGAATTGAGCACCATGCCGGGCTGGGCCGGAAGTAGCTGGTACTGGTACCGTTACATGGATGCCAATAACAATAACGATTTCGCCTCGAAAGAAGCTGTTGAATATTGGAAAGATGTGGATTTGTATATTGGTGGTTCTGAGCATGCTACAGGGCACTTATTGTACAGCCGTTTCTGGAATAAGTTTTTAAAGGATCTGGGTTATACCAAAGAGGAAGAACCTTTCAAAAAACTGATCAACCAGGGCATGATCCAGGGCAGGAGTAATTTTGTTTACCGCATTAGCGATGAGAACGGTAAACCTACCAACACTTATGTTTCTGCCGGTTTAAGAAAAGAATACAAAACTTCGGCATTGCATGTTGATGTTAACATTGTAGAGAACGATATTTTAGACCTGAATAAATTTAAAGCCTGGAGAGAAGAATATGCCAATGCCGAATTTATTCTTGAAGGTGGAAAATACATCTGCGGTGTTGAGGTAGAGAAAATGTCGAAATCGAAGTTCAATGTGGTTAATCCGGATGATTTGATTGAGCGTTACGGTGCCGATACTTTGCGTATGTACGAAATGTTTTTAGGTCCGCTGGAGCAGAGTAAACCATGGAATACAAACGGCATTGAAGGGGTATTTAAATTCCTGCGCAAATTCTGGCGTTTATTCCACAACGAAGAATGGGCTTTCCATGTAAACGATGCTGTACCTACAAAAGCGGAGTTAAAGGCATTACACAAGATCATCAAAAAAGTACAGGATGATATCGAGCGTTTCTCGTTCAATACTTCTGTATCGAGCTTTATGATTGCGGTAAACGAATTAACCGATCTGAAATGTAAAAACCGTCAGATTTTGGAAGATATGGTTGTTATCCTTTCACCTTATGCGCCGCACATCTGTGAAGAACTTTGGGTATTATTGGGTAACGAAGCCGGAACTTTATCATATACTGCATATCCAACATTTAAACCCGAATATCTGGTAGAAGATGAGTTTGCTTATCCGGTTTCGATCAACGGTAAAATGAAAATGAACCTGAATCTGAGCTTAACTTTAGCCCAGCCAGAGGTAGAAAACATTTTATTAGGCGATGAACACTTCCAGAAGTTTTTGGATGGAAAAGCACCTAAAAAGATCATTTTCGTTAAGGGAAAGATTATTAATGTGGTAGTTTAATAAGCTGAAAGTCTAAAGACCAAAGCAGAAAGCTTCCTGCAATTTTTATATAGAGAATCCCCGAGTTGAGAAATTCGGGGATTTTTTTTCTTAGGGCAAATTCCTACATAAATGCCGTCATCTCGACTGAAGCATAGCGCAACGGAGAGATCTAAATTAAAGGTGCTTTCGAGATAGATTTCTCGACTTCGTTACACTCCGCTCGAAATGACGATACTAGGGGAATTAATAAACATTGGCATGTACTAAAAAAACAAACCCAAGCTGTATTTCACAACTTGGGTTTTTAATATATGGGGCTGAAACCTTTAGTTTTTCTGCTTTAGTCTTTAAGCTTAAAAACTAATCTTTCTTTCTTCTGTTTCCGCCAAATCTTCTGTTATTGCTGGCGTTACGTGGTTTGCCGCTCATGTTGCCATCACCGCTTTTTTTACCACCACCACCGCCTTTCGATTGCGCCTGTGGTTTACGTTTAATCTGGTTTTTGGCCAGCATGTTTTCCCAGCTTAAGGGATAAGGATGGTCATCCACAACCGGAAGGGTAATTTTAATCAGTTTCTGGATATCCAATAAATATTCGTTTTCTTCTGCATCACAGAAAGAAATGGCGATACCGTTTGCACCTGCTCTACCTGTACGGCCAATCCTGTGGACGTATGATTCGGGAATGTTCGGTAATTCGAAGTTGAACACATGCGATAACTGGTCGATATCAATACCACGTGCAGCAATATCGGTAGCTACCAGCACACGGATTTTTCGATCTTTAAAATCGGTTAAAGCTCTTTGGCGGGCATTTTGCGATTTATTTCCATGGATGGCGGCCGCTTTAATCCCTGCATGAGCCAAATCTTTTACAATCCGGTCAGCACCGTGTTTGGTACGGGTAAATACCAAAGCCGTCTGAATGTTTTTATCTTCCAAAAGGTGGATCAGCAATTTCTTTTTATCTGGCTTATCAACAAAATAAACCGACTGCACGATGGTTTCGGCAGTTGAAGAAATAGGGGTAACCTCTACTTTTGTAGGACTTGATAAAATGGTATTGGCCAGTTTCTGGATTTCATCAGGCATGGTAGCCGAGAAAAACAAGGTCTGGCGTTTTGCAGGCAATTTAGCCACCACTTTTTTCACATCGTGGATAAAACCCATATCGAGCATACGATCGGCCTCATCCAGAACGAACAATTCGATGGTGTTTAAACTGATAAAACCCTGGTTCATTAGATCTAATAAACGGCCAGGGGTAGCCACTAAAATATCGATACCTTTTTTAAGCGCTTCTACCTGTGAAAACTGGTTTACACCGCCAAAAATTACCAGATGGCGTAAATTTAGATTTTTACCATAAGCTTTAAAGCTCTCTTCAATCTGGATGGCCAATTCGCGCGTAGGCGTTAAAACAAGGGCTTTAATGTTTTTGGTGGCTTTGGTATTGATGTGTTTTTCGTGCAGTAACTGCAACATCGGGATGGCAAAGGCAGCGGTTTTTCCGGTACCGGTTTGTGCGCAGCCCAATAAATCTTTTCCTTTTAATATGGTTGGGATAGATTGCTCCTGTATAGGTGTAGGTTGTGTATAACCTTCGGTCTCAAGGGCCTTTAAAATCGGCTCAATGAGGTTTAATTCTTTGAATAACATGTATGTTTTTATGTAATATTTATCGAAGAAGCTAGAACGATCATTTATTGAAGGACTAACTTGCGGAGAGAATATGTCATTCAGAATGACAAGCCCTTATTCCTGCTTCGGGGGCAAAGATACAAATTATATGTGGAAAACGTAAACATGTATAATGCATGGCCATTTACTGCCCAATAAAACAAGTTGTTGCATTAAATCAATCCGCATGCGCAGCTATTGTTACCGAAAGCTCAATTTGTAGCAATTTTATAGGTCTCTTGATTTTATTTTTGTATATTTATTTTGTTATATATGTATTTTTTAGTTTTATTGTTTTGTATTATAAGTCAACTATGTAAATAATATAAATATCCCACCTCTATCTAACCAATTACTACACTATGAAAAAAACAGTACATCCCTATTTTAAAAAGTCGATTTTGACGCATCTGCTCCAGATTTAGCAGATTAACCGCTCAACTTTTAATTATTAGTAAAAAAAAGAGCTGCAAATTTTATTGCTGTTTGGCCATGCATTGGCATTTTTTTAAGTGCAAAGCCTTAATAACCATTAACTATCATTATAACCTATGAAACAAAACCTATCTTTCTTCAGGAGGAGTTATCTTCTCTTGTGCCTCGGTATGCTGTTTGCAATTGAAGCAGGTGCCCAATCTAAAGTAACAGGGAAAGTTACCGCGAGTGACGATAAACTTCCTATAGTGGGGGCAACAATAAAAATCAAAAACGGGCCTGGTGGTACCACTACTGATGCAACCGGTGCATTTTCTATTGCGGCAAAACCTGCCGATGTATTGGTGGTTTCGTTTATCGGCTACGGATCAAAAGAAGTTACTGTAGGTAGCCAAAGCAATATTGCTATTGTTTTACTGGCCGAAAACAACAAATTATCTGAAGTAGTGGTAACCGGTTATTCGAGTCAGCGGAAAAAGGATCTTACCGGTGCAGTAGCTGTGGTGAGCATGGAGCTGTTAAAAGCCCAGCCCGCAGCCAGTGCAGTAGAAGCGCTACAGGGTAAGGCCACAGGAGTACAGATTATAAATGATGGGGCACCGGGTTCTACCCCGCAGATCCGCATCAGGGGTATCAGTACTATCAATAACAACGAACCTCTATACGTAATTGATGGGGTACCTTTTGAAGGTAAGTTATCCTGGCTTAATCAGAACGATATCGAAAGTATGCAGGTTTTAAAGGATGCTTCTTCAGCATCTATTTACGGATCGAGGGCCAATAATGGTGTCGTAATCATCACCACCAAAAAAGGCGTAGCCGGACCTCCTAAAATTACGCTCGATTCTTATTTTGGTACACAGGCGCCACGAAAGGGTAGTTTTCCTGAAATGATGAATCCCCAGCAATACGCCCAATATGTGTTTGATGGCTATAAAAATGCAGGAAAAGCAATTGCAGCAGGTAAAAATTATGGCTCGGGGCCAACTCCTGTATTACCTGATTACCTGGTAGCCGGTTCAAAATTGGGTCAGGATGTTACTGCTGCGGATGCAGATCCTTCTAAGTATAACTATAGCCGTGATCCCAATCTGTTTTATCAGATTACAAGGGCAAATAAGGAAGGAACCAACTGGTTTGATGAGATTACAGAATCGGCACCCATCCAGAATTATCAGATCAGTGCCACAGGCGGCGGCGAAAACGCTACCTATAGTTTTTCGGGCGGCTACCTTGATCAGAAAGGAACCATAAAATACACCGGTTTTAAAAGATATAATCTTAGGTCGAATACCAGTATCTCTGCTTTTAACAAACATGTACGTTTTGGTGAAAATGCCCAGTACAGCTATTCGGAAGGCTATGGCTTTGGTGTTAATCCCAATACCCCCGGAAGTTACCAGGATCAGGGCAGTGCATTGGGCTGGGCATACCGTATTCCAACCATCATTCCGGTTTATGATATTGCCGGAAATTTTGCCGGTAGCCGTGGAAGTCAGTTAGGGAATGCCGAAAACCCGCTTGCCTTTCTCTTTAGGGCAAAGGACAACAAGAACAAAAGCAACTTTTTCTTCGGAAATGTTTTTGCCGAAGGTGATATCCTCCCGGGCCTCGTATTAAGAACCAACTTTGGTTTACGTTACGAAAATTTTAACGGCCTGTCTATGCGTTATCCGAATTTAGAGTTTTCAGAAGGTAACAACTCCAATAACCTGAACGAATATCAGGGCTACAATACAGAATGGACCTGGACCAATACCTTGAACTATAGTAAGGTTTTTAATGAGCTGCACCGCGTAAATGTGCTTATTGGTACAGAGGCAATCAGGTCACGGTCGCGCCAGTTAAACGCAGGCAGAAATGATTTCTTTATTATCGGCAATCAGGATTATTATTACCTCAGTACCGGTTCTTCCAATATCAGCAATACCAGTTTTGGCTCTATCGGATCACTGTTCTCCCTATTCGGAAAGGTAGATTATTCTTATCACGACCGTTATCTGGCGAGTATTACCTTCAGGCGCGACGGATCTTCGAACTTTGGCCCTAACAATAAATACGGTAATTACCCGGCAGCAAGTGTGGCCTGGAGATTATCGGAAGAAGAATTTATGAAGAGCGTTAAATGGATAAATGACCTGAAACTCCGTGTAGGTTACGGCCAAACCGGAAATCAGCGGATACCTCCCTATCAGTATATTAACCGTTTCCAGAGTTCGATCATCAATTCGGCCTATGCTGTTGGAGGGGGAAATGGATTAACTACCGGGGTATGGCAAAATGCCTATCAAAATGCCGACGTAAAGTGGGAATCGTTAAAAGCGCTTAACATCGGACTTGATTTTAGTTTACTGGGCGGAGCTGTAGATGGATCGGTTGATTGGTACAACAAAAAAACATCAGATATGCTTTATAATCTTCCTTTACCATCCAGCGTGGTTGGTTTGGGCAGTTCGCCATTTGTAAATATCGGCGATATGAGCAATAAAGGAATTGAGTTTAATGTTGCTTATCATTATGGAATCAAAGATGATAGCCCGCTTAAATTTGATATCGGACTGAATTTCTCTAAAAACAAAAATGAGATCGTTAGGCTGGCCCCGGGCATTTTTAACCAGATTTATGGCAATTACAGAAGTTTACAAACCAGTGTATTGCAGGAAGGTGCACCATTTGGATCGTTTTTTGGATATAAAACTGCCGGGATTTACCAGAGTACTGCCGATATCCAGAACAACCCATCATACGCAGGTGCCAGGGTTGGTGGTTTGCGTTATCAGGACATTAACGGCGATGGGGTAATCGATCCGAAAGACCGTACCATTATCGGAGATCCGAATCCTAATTTTACCGCTGGGATAAATTTAAATGCATCTTATAAAAACTTTGATATTGCCGCATTTATTTATGGCGTTCAGGGCAATGATATTTTTCAGGCCACACGTTATTTTACTGATTTCCCATCTTTTGATGGTGCAAAAAGTACCAGATTGTTAACTGCCTGGAGTCCTTCAAATCCAGGCAGTTTAATACCTTCAGCTTATGCCGGTGCTTCGGATCTGGAGTTTGCCTCATCGAGCTATTACATTCAGGATGGAAGTTTTTTAAGGTTAAAGAACATACAGCTCGGTTATTCGATCCCTACTGCTAAAGCATTTGGTGCGAATTCGCCAATCAGCAAATTGAGGGTGTATGTAAGTGCAACCAATTTATTCACAATAACAAAGTACACGGGCATGGATCCGGAGGTGAGCCAGATTACGGATACCTTCTCTGCGCCAGGGGTAGATCAGGGCGTTTACCCTTCTCCCCGTCAGTTTTTAATTGGTATTAATGTTGGATTTTAATTAAAAGAAACAAAGATGAAACATGTAAAATATATCCTGCTCTCTTTCCTGATCTTTTCTACTTTCTCATGTAAAAAGGAATTTTTGAACCTGCAGCCCCAGGGCGAGCTTACCGAAGGGCAGTTAACCACACAAGATGGTGTAGAAGGTTTATTGGTAGGTGCTTATTCATTGCTAAACGGGAATGTAAATGGTACCTACGGCAATTATGGCGCTGCACCCAGTCAATGGCTGTTTGGCGAAGTGGCTTCTGATAATGCCCATAAAGGCAGTAGTGTCGGCGATCAGCCCCCAATGAATGCCATCGAACAGCATTCGCCAACCAGTACCAACGATAATTTATCCAATCTTTGGGACAGGTGTTTTGAGGGGATCCAACGCTGTAACAACACCCTTAAAATACTGGCAAATTTACAGGCAGGTAATGGTTCGGCCAAATTTGCCGATGCCCGCGCCAAAGAAATACAGGGCGAGGCCCGTTTATTGCGTGCGCACTATTACTTCTTTTTAGTGAGGGTGTTTAAATTGGTACCTTATGTTACCGAAGCCACCAGCGGTACTTTTGTTCCAAATGATAAAGACATTTACCCAAATATTGTAGATGATCTTCAGTTTGCCGTAGCCAATTTAAGCACAACCAAACCTAAAAGTCAAAAAGGAAGAGTTGATAAATATGCCGCACAGGCTTACCTTGGTAAAGTATTTCTATACCAGAAAAAATATCCGGAAGCCTACGATCTGCTGAATGCTGTAATTTTGGCTAAACCAGATCTAACCACCATGCCTTATGCAGATAATTTCGACATTACAAAGGAAGACGGGCCTGAAACGATCATGTCTGTGCAGCATTCGGTTGGTACTGATGGCACGGGTGGAGACAATGGAAACGTTGGCGATATCCTGAATTTTCCTTATGGAAATACGCCGATCAACTGCTGTGGTTTCTTCCAGCCTTCTATTGATCTGGCCAATTCTTTTAAAGTAGATATAGCCGGTTTGCCCCTGTTGGATGGTAGCTACCGCACCAATCCCTATAAATCGGATTTTGGATTAACCGGAAGCGCAAAAGACAATTATGTAGTGGATAAAACCCTGCCTTTTGACCCGCGTATCGAATCTACCATAGGCAGGCGTGGTGTTCCTTACCGCGATTGGGGAATAATGGCCGGCGATACATGGATCCGTGATGCTTCTAATGGTGGGCCTTTTGTTGCTGTTAAAAATACAATTGAGGCGGCACAGATTACCAGCGGAACAGCGCCGGGCAATACCAATGTAACCGGGTTGAATGTAAACCTGATCCGTTTAGGCGATGTTTATCTTATGGCAGCAGAATGTGCGGTAGAAAAAGGTGATCTGCCAAGGGCTTTAGCACTCGTAAATATAGTAAGGGCCAGGGCAGCCAAAATAACCCCACAACAGGTAAATGGTGCACCAGCTGCCGCATATAAGGTAAGCGCATATACTTCTTTCCCTAACGATACCTATGCCAGGAATGCGGTTAGGTTCGAACGCAGGCTCGAACTGGCGATGGAAGGACACCGGTTTTTCGATCTGGTACGCTGGGGCATAGCCAAACAGACACTGGAAAGCTATTTCTCTTTTGAGGGGGGATATTTCGACTATTTAAAAGGCATTAGTATAGAAAGCAGGGATGAGTATTTTCCTTTACCCCAGGATCAGATAGACAGGAGCAAGGGTACACTTAAACAGAGTCCGGGCTACTAAAAATGCTTAAAATATAAAAGGAATACATGGGCAGGGTGAAATGGTACTATTGCCATAGCCCTGTTCGTGTATTTTATGATTATTGCTTAAATTGATTATTGCTTACAGAAGGTTTTAATTTAGGCTAAAATCGAAGCTTATTTTGTTTGGCTGCTGTTGCATTTCGAAGTTCAGCTTATTAACCATATTGTTGAACTCTGCATTGTCTATTACCTCGTTGTTTGTTAGCCACACCAGATTTTGATGGTTTTGCTGGTAGCTGAGACTGAAATTCGTTTTACCATATTTATTTAGCAAAAAATTATTTCTGGTAATGATAAGCGTTTCGATAAATATATTTACTTCAGCTTTCGATGGCCTGTTCTGCAAAAATTCAATGGCATCTGCATTTCCATATTTTACCAGATAAAAATTTCGTTTATAGGTAATTAGAAATAAGATCAGTAATATCATCGATATCCCGGAATAAAGCAGGTAAACAGAACTGTCAACACCTTCTCCATCATTTCTTAACAGGTATAATAGAACCGATACAAGGCCCAGCAATGCCGATGAAAATAGCAGCCCATAAATTCCCCGGTTATCGGTGTAGGTTCGCGTGCCAACATTTTCGTAGGCCAGCAGGTATTCTCCTGAGCGGAGCAGGCTCTTGTGTTTTACTTCGAGTCCCTTTTCGGTAATTATAAATGATCTGTACCTTAATCTAAAGTCTTTTTGTACAAGCGATTCGTTCATTTTTCAAAAATTGTGTTTCGCTAAACGCCAAACCCACAGCGCTCAGCTATTTCTCCTCCCTAAATCTACTAAAAAACAGCAACGCAATTAAACAAAGTCCAAAACCTACAATGCCGTTTAGGCGCAGTCCAAAATCGTTTCCGGGGTCTTTACCATAAATGGTGAGCATGGCAAAAATAGCAATTCCCAATGTCTGACCAAGTTTTACAAAAAGATATTTAACAGCAAAGAACATGCCCTCGTGGTTTTCGCCGGTTTCCAGCGTATCTTTTTGCGCAATATCGGCCAGGATAGCCGTTGGTAAAATCCCCAGGGCAGCTAATGGAAAGGATGCCGATAATACCAGGATGTAAATCTGTGTATGCGGGCCAAAAGGTAATTTTCCTAAAAAGAAAATGGTAACAAAAATCAGGCAAAGTACGGCGAAAGCGAGCAGTACAAAGGGTTTCTTCCCAATTTTAGCCGATCCGAAGTTTACCAGTGGGTAAAATAACAGCGAAGCCATTACCATAGCCCCCATAAATTTACCTCCTTCCGATTCCGGTAATCCCAATAAAACGGTGCAGAAAAATAATAAACCGCTCGAAATAATGCTCAATGCGGTATAAAAGGCAAAATCGGAGATCAGGTAATATTTGAAATTACTGTTTTTAAAGGTGCTTTTTATGGCCGGCCATAAGGGTATGTGTGTAGGTTTGGCAACCGAAAATTCCTTTTCGTTGATAAAGAAAATCGGGAGCAGCATTACCAGTCCAGATAAAATACATAAACCCCAAATTGCAGCCTGGATGGCTTCGCTACGGTTGGCCACATGGAAATTATCCTCAACCAGATCGGCAAAGTTATTGGTACAGGCCGATAAAATAATCCCGATCACAAAACCTACCTGCTGGTAGCTGGATAGTTTAACTTTTTGCCTGGGTGTATTGGTTACTTCGGCGAGTAAAGCATTGTAAGGAATAATGTAAGTGGTAACTGATATAAAAAATAAACAAAGCGTGATGGTTAGCCACCAGGCATTATGCAGGCTTTCTGTTTTTTGGATGGGATAGAATACCAACCCACAGAAAAGCATGGCCGGAACAATGGCCCATTTCATAAAAGGCATCCTGCGGCCGTTTTTGTTTGTGCTGGCATCGCTCCTCGAGGCTATAAAGGGATCGTAAATGGCATCTACCAGCCTGCCCGAAGCAGCAATGATGGAAAGGATATTGAAAGCACCCAGTAAAACAAGTTGCGGTACCAATGGTGGTAAACCAGCGTTGCTTGGTGGCAGGTAAAAATAGGGAAGCATTACGATGATAATGTTCGTCATCGTGCTCCAGCCAATCATACCGGCAGCGTAAGCAATTTCCTGTTTTAAAGAGAGTGTTTTGTTCATTGATTGTTTAAAGTTCTTTCTAAATCTTGGGTTTTTAAAATCTTTAAGTTGAATTCTTTATTTTTTGTAAAGCAGGTTTCTGTGTTTATAGGTTAGATCAGTCCTGCTTTCCATTTTATCCCGATGAAAAATCGGGATGTTCATTCCAATCAGGTTTATTTTACTTAGGTCTGCCTAACTAATCTCGCAGATTTTTAAAACCTGCAAGGTCTGATCAGGGGGAAACTATTTTTTATTAAACAATCTCGATACAAAATAGATGATCAGAAAGCCAACAAAAATATATAAACCATTTAGCGCCGCATTCTGGTCATCAGCATAAATGCTGAAAGCCACAAAAGTATAGGCCGCAATAAATATGATAGGCAATATAGGATATAATGGAACAGTGTAGATGGTTTTTTTATCAAGATGTGCGGTTCTTTTCCGAAGGATAAAAATGGTGGCTGCAGAACTGGCCATACTGATGCTTTCTAAAAAGATGGTATAATTTAAGATCTTATCAAAAGTTTTGGCGTAAAAGATAATGACCACAGCAATTACGGTAAAAACGGTTAAGCTCACGGTAATTACCTCGGTCTTTTTGTTCATCCTGCT
>NZ_DJDT01000302.1 GCF_002432345.1 Pedobacter sp. UBA5917 | reverse complement strand
CAGGTGTTTATGGTGGTACCATCCACATCGAAATCGAATCAACCGAAGATACCTCGGTAATCGAATCAATGGTTAATAACCAATATAAGCCACAGGCAGGTAGCATTACCTTCAAAAAAGGCGAAGAAGATGCAAAAATGAAAGAATTAACTTTCGAAGATGCATATATCATCCAATATAGCGAAGGTATTGCGGTAAACGACAATACACCAATGACCTTAAATTTCGTAGTATCAGCCCGTAAGCTAAAGCTGGGTAATGCAGAACACGAAAACGATTGGCCAAAAGCTTAATCCGATATAAATCGTTATTAGTTGCCCGCCAAAATAGGCGCTAATAACGATTTTTTTGTTTTTGGGGTGTGATAAAAAAGGGCTACCTATGGCTACCGACTTAGAATACATTAACCTGTTCAATTCCTGCACAATATCTCCGTTAAAATCTGCTGAGATCAACCGGATTATCGACGATAAAATCTTAAATAATAAATCAAGATATCAGGCGGTAAGGAATAAACTGCTCAATTTAACTGCGTACACTTATCGCAGCACCTGTTTTGTAGATGAACCTGATGGAGATCTGTTGAAAAAGAACCCTAAAATGGCCAATAGCTTTTTTAACAGGACATTTTCAGAAACCGGTCTTTTTCCCGAAAATACGGGTATTCCATGGTATTTCATCGCCTGCGTACATTACCGCGAAAGCAATTCGGATTTTACCAAACACCTCCATAACGGCGACCCGCTTAGCGGCTTTACCCGTCAATATCCTGCCAACCGGCCTAAAATCAGTCACGGTCCGCCTTTTACTTTCGAAGAAAGTGCAGTTGATGCTTTAAAATTGCGTGGCCTGGATAAAGAAACCGTATGGTCGCTGCCCAAGGTTTTGCTACGTTTGGAGCAATACAATGGAGTGGCCAAAGCCTATCAGAACAACAACATCAATTCGCCTTATTTATGGGGCGGTTCTAACCTGTACACTAAAGGAGGTTTTCCAAGAGATCATGTTTTTAGCCTCGATTATGTAAATAAACAGATCGGGACGGCTGTTATTTTAAAGGCAATGGAAAATAGGGGAATTATTAATATACCGAGGCAATAGTATGAAAATAACGGGCATTTTATTTTTTTCTTTGGCTTTGCTGCTGTTTTCGTGCGAAGCAAAGCATGATGAACAGCAAAATGCGGTGCAGGTAATTGATTCTGCAAGGCAAAATGATAAACAAACAATATCTGCAGAAAACGATTCGCTCGAAAAACTGGCCGATAAAATGGTGGCTTCGAGAGAAAGTTATTTAAATGATGGAAATACCGGTGCGGAAGAAGTTTTTATAAAAGCACTTACAACGGCGTTACAAGAACCTGATGCCTTTGAAAAGGATTTCGCTGGGTTAAAAAAATACGAAATCAATATAATTACCTCCGACGATCATAAACTCAGGCTGTTTTACTGGCTTTCTCCATATTCGGGTTCCATGTGGCATGTGCAGAACATCATTCAATATAAAGATGAAAAAAATGTAATCACTGCGCTTTCATTTAACAGCCTTTACGAGGATAAGGATGACGAAGGAAGTCCAACACCATTTTTTGACCATGTTTATGCTTTAAATACGCAAAAAAGCTATCTGTTTACCGGTTACGGGCAGATGAGCGGAACCGAGCCTTACAGTGTGAGTCATGTTTTGGTTATTGATCATGATAAATTCAGTATCAATAAACCGCTGTTCAGATTGGGGAAATCTGTTAAATCCCAATTGTTCGCATCAGCCGATCTTAAAGAAGATCAGGACAAGGAAAAACTCATCGCCCAACTGGCAATAACCTATAATCCCAAAGATAAAACCATCAACTATCCCGAGGTTAACGAAACAAAAAACGGATCGGTTTTCAATGGAAAAAGAAATGTTTTAACCTTTCGTGATGGAATGTTCAAGTAGTAATAAACTATTATTTAGTTGATATGGAAAAGAAATTAATCACTGAAATTAACATAGAAGATAAGGCGATCACGCATTTTGCTTCCTTTAGCTTAAAGCAGGCCTTTAATGTACACCATTACTTCGAACTGCGCTTTAACCACGATCAAATGGGCTCGCCCGGAATGATCAATTTAAACGACAGCCGCGATTTTGTGGGTAAAACCCTTACCGCCTCTTTCGGTTACGATGCGGGCAGCTTACAGGAATTTGCCGGTTTGGTAACCAAGGTAGAGCTGGCGCAGAGCCATGGCTATCATGGTGTATTGATTGTGAGCGGCTATAGCCCCACCATTTTAATCGATCGCGGGCCTGACCTGGGCTCTTACCTGGATAAGGATTTAAATTCGATTGTTAACCTGGCTACTTCAGAAGTGCCTTCCAACGATATTAAAATTGTGGCCAATGCAGCCAGAAAGGAACCGATCGATTATCTGATACAATACCGTGAGAGTGATTTTGATTTTCTCAACAGGTTATCGGGCGAGTACCATGAGTGGTTTTATTACGATGGCAAGCAATTGAATTTCGGCAAGCCCGATAAACTGAAAGAAGTTGCCCTTGTTTATGGCCGCGATGTGCAGAACCTGCAATATGCCATGGAAATTGCGCCGATAAAAAATAAACGTTTTGCCTATAATCCTAAACAGGATGAGATGCTGCTGAGCGAAAGCAGTGGTGCAGGTGATGGATCTCCTGATCTGGCACATGCCATACAGGTATCGAATACGATGTACAGCAAAACTTTTAACCAACCTTCATTAATCAGGGTTGATAACAGCAATGATATTAAAGCGCATGTACAGAATGAAGAAAAGGCACATATCAGCGACCTTTTAAAGGTGCATGCCAGTGGAGACAATGCTGCTTTAGGTATAGGCACTACTGCCGAAATTACCATGAGCGTAAGAAAAGAACTCGCATTTGCCACCGAAAGCCTTGGCAAGTTCCTCATCACCAGCATTAACCACGATATTGATGGCACAGGGAAATACTATAATACTTTCGAAGGCGTAGTGGCCACAACCGAGCGTTTATTGGTTAAAAACTACACCAGGCCAAACCCTGATATGCAATTGGCCGATGTTATCGATAATGCCGATCCGCAGGGTCAGGGCCGTATTAAGGTAAAGTTTAAATGGGAATGTAAAACCAATGATGTTACTGAATGGCTGCGGGTAATTACGCCCGACGCCGGAAGCAGCGAAAAAGTAAGCAAAAACAGGGGCTTTGTATTCATCCCCGAAATTGGCGATCAGGTGGCATTAACTTTTGAAGAAGGTAACATTGCCCGTCCGATTGTACTGGGTTCGGTATTCCATGGTAAAAGTGGCAGTGGCGGTAGTGCGAGCAATAACAGTAAAAGCCTCACTTCTAAAAGCGGGCATACCTTTACGATGGATGATGGCGGCGGGATGCTGTTGAAGGATAAAACAGGTTTAAATCACATTTCAATTGATGGAAAAAATGCCATTACGGTTACTACCGATAACAATATTAAACTGCAAACCGGAAATGTGATGATTATTATGGATAAGGAAACAGATAAAATTATTATCCAGGCCAAAAATATAGAAATCCGTGCGGCAGATGATTTTAAGGTAACCGGGGATGGGGCGCCAAGTAAAAACGGCAGTATGGAATTTGAGACCAAACTAGCTATTCTGTCGAAAAATGAACTGGCGCTTAATGGTGAAACCAAAGCCAGTTTAAATGGGAAAGATGTCAATATTGTTGGGAGCAAAACCGTTATTGATGGTTCACCGGTTAAAATCAATTCTTAGATATGGAGAAAGTATTCGAGAAAAATTATCAGCTGCAGGTTAGGGGGAATGTTAAAATGTTAACGATGATGGATAGTTTTTCTACTTTGGGAAAGTATACATTATCTTATTTTGGGCAAAATGCCGTCAAAACGGAACTTCAGGATTACGTTATCGAAGAAAAAGAGGTGAAGTTAACCGAATATTATGATCCGAACACCTTTCAGTTAATAGAATATGTAAATAAGCTTGCATACATCTACAGCAGGCAACAGGTTTGCATTAATAGCGATGGGAATATAAAAGGATTGTTAAACCTTCCTGAGATAAAATCAAAATGGGATAAACTTAAAAAAGAGTTGATGCAAACCAATCCTATTGCCGCGTTTGAAATCATCAGACATAAAGAAAGGGAGTTGTCCAATCCGCCCGAGTTATTGGAAAACCTGGAGAATACCCATTTTATGCATTTATTCCTATATGCATTTAATTATACTGCTGATGGGATTGAATACCACAAAAAGAAAAGTGTTAGGGACCGTATGGGGATAGGATTTTTAATCCCCGTAAACCAGAGCTTTTCTTCAGAGGTGACCGAAAACGGATACGTGATAAATGCCGAGGCTACGTTGGATGATCATGGTAAAATCGATAAACAGATGATTGCGAAGGTTACGGGGCAGAAAGACTTTGATATTAAACATTATACACAGGCATCCTTTACCTATAATACATCGGGCATATTGCAGGGTGCCGAAATGAAAGTGTTCGAACAGATAAATAATGATTATAAATCAGATTTATATTTAAATCTGGATAGCATTTAGGTTATGGCTAGTGAAGATTTACAATGGTTAACAGAAAAACACTACCTGGTTTGTCCTAAAGGAGCCATGTTTAAACAGATGAAGGTAACCAGTCAGGATCAGGTAACCTTTAGTGGCAATAAGGTAGCTACAACAGCCGATACCATGGCTGCCAATGTTTTTATATGTTTGGGTAGCATGGCATTTATGGCAGGTGCTATTGCGGGCTTATTGGTAGCCGCCCTGGCGCTGCTGGCAGTACCCGTTGCCGGATGGGCACTGGC
>NZ_DJDT01000171.1 GCF_002432345.1 Pedobacter sp. UBA5917 | reverse complement strand
TTGTTTCAGCATCTTTCATGCTATGTAGACCCTGAAATAAATTCAGGGTGACGGCAAAAAATTAAATATTTGCAGAAAACCTTTTAAAAGAATATTATTAATCGAAATAAGTTTCAAAACAGATACAGAAATGAAAAAGATAAGCCTATTTTTAATCTTTTTACTTGTTAATTCCGGCATTTTACTGGCACAAAAAGCACCCCGATTTAAAGTGATTGCGCTTTATGAAAACGGCGGGCACCATATCGATTATTCGAAAGCTGCTGTAAACTGGCTCAACAAACTGGCAGCAGCAGAAAATTTCTCGATAGACTATATCCAGAATACGGACAGGATAGACAGCGCATTTCTTTCGGGTTATCAATTATTTATCCAACTGGACTATCCGCCTTATTCATGGAAGGATAAGGCAGTAAAGGCTTTCGAAAGCTATATTGATAAGGGCAGAGGTGGATGGATCGGGTTTCACCATGCTACTTTGCTGGGCGAATTTGATGGTTATCCTCTTTGGCCATGGTTTTATCAATTTATGGGAAACATTAAATTCAAAAACTATATTGCCAAGTTTGCCAGGGGTAAAGTAAATGTAGAGGATCAGAAACATCCGGTAATGAAAGGTGTATCGCCATCATTCTGGGTTGAAAAAGAAGAATGGTACACTTACGATAAAAGTCCACGTGCCAATGTAAAGGTGCTTGCCACGGTGGATGAAAACACCTACGAGCCGAAAGACGGCATCACGATGGGCGATCATCCGGTGGTATGGACAAATCCAGCCTATAAATCGCGTAACATCTACATTTTTATGGGACATTCGCCAATTTTATTCGATAGTAAAGATTATACCACTTTATTTAAAAATGCTATTTTCTGGACCGTTGGCAAGCCATAATCAGTATTTAATTGGTTGATTCAATTAAAAAATCATACAGATTTACTTCTGTTGGTAAATTTAGTTTTTTACGTAAACGGTAACGGCTGATTTCGACACCCTTTAATGAAATATTAAGCAGCTGTGCCGTTTCTTTCGAAGAGAGGTTAAGCCTTAAATAAGCACATAGTTTTAAGTCAGTTGCACTGAGGTTGGGGAATTTTACTTTCATTGTTGCCAGGTAATTATTGTATACCTGATCGAAATAGATGGCAAAATGATCCCAATCTTCATCTCCGTTTTCTGTATCGCTGAGTAGCTTATACACCCTGCGGAACTGGTAATCGGCGTCTGGAATGTTTAATTTCTGGGTGAGTGCTATCAATTCATCTTTTATGGCCTGTAATAGTTTGCCGCGGTCTACCAAATGCATGGTAATGGTTGCAAGCTCCCGGTTCTTATAATTCAGTTCAGCCTCAAGGTTATCGTTTTTCAGTGTAATAATTTCTTTCTCGTTACGGTCCATTTCCAGTCCGTGTAAATAACTGAGTCTTTTTTGTTCTTCTTCGTGTTTTTTCTGGTGAAGCTCAAATCTCTTTTGCTGGCGGTTAACAAAATAATAAATAATGGATATGAGAATAATGAGGTAGAGCAAAACGGCCCAAAGCGTTTGATACCAGGCCGGTTCTACAATAAAAGTATAATTTACAGGCGCTGAAGCATTCCCAAGGTTATTGCGCACCTTTACCGAGAAGGTATATTTTCCATAAGAGAGGTTGGTATAGTCTTTTTCAGTTTTTGTAGACCATTTAGACCAGTCGTTATCAAAGCCGATTAACTTGTAAGAAAACTCTTCGTTGCCCTTTTGCGCAAAAAGGGTAGAAGAATATTCAAAATGAAAAGAATTCCATGCGTTAGAAAGACTTGTTACGTTATCGGAAGTCTGGGCATTTGCGATCTGACCATTTTTAAGGAAATAGCCACCAAAAATCAGGCTGTCTTTATCGTTGATGGCCCTCACCGAAGTAAGCATTACATTGAGCTTGTTTTCTGAAGATACATAACGTTTATAGTTGAGGTGGAAAACCCCATCGTTAGAACCGACAAAGATATTTTCCATATTATAAGGATAAATATGTTCGGCTCCTTTAACTGTCTGTCCGGTAAGTTCAGGAAAATAGATGGTATGAAATTCTCCTTTTTTCGCAGACCGGTTAAAATCGACAACACCTACGCGCTGATTGCTAACGAACCAGAGGTTCCCTGAAGCATCTTCGGTTAAACAGGCCACCGGGCCATTGCCAAATATGGGTTTATAGAAAGCCGAAGGGATAAATTTATTCTTCCGGACATCGTATTCGTATATCCCGTTTTCTGTAGCAGCTATAATTTTGTGCTTTATAAAATAAACATGGTTGTTTAATTTAGAGGGCAGGCCATCATCTTCTGTATAGATTTTATAGTTGAGTACTGTTTTTCTGTCTGCCGATAATTTGGCTTTAAAAATCCCCCTGTGCGGATGTGTAGCCCATAAATTATCCTCACTATCGCGTGCTAAATTGCCCAGGGATTCGTAAATACCCGTGATTTTTCCGGCATTTGCAAAACCACCGTTCTCTGCCTTTAACAGTTGGAAACCGGTATAGGTACCAGCAATTACATCGTTTGAAGGTGTAAATGCTTTTAGCATCCAGGCACCGGGGCCATTGGTTACCAGTTGTGCCTTATTGTTAACGATATTCAGCACACCATCCTGATGCCCTGCCAGCAGGCTATTGTTTACCTGCGTTAAACTGAGTACGGCGCCCCTGGTATTTTCTACTTCGGTAAATAATCCTGTACCTGTGCTCATATCACCACCCTGTTTATTAAGCACGGCACTGTATAAACTATTGGAAGAGCCAATATACAGCCTGTTGCCAAATATGATTACCGCATTGCCTTTTACATGATTTTCGCGGCTTGGATAAATGTGTTTTATGGAGGTATTGTAATTGATGAAATCGACGCCATTTTCCAGTCCCAACCACAGGTTTTGATTATTATCGAGCAAAATGCTGTTGATATTGTTATTCTGCAGGCCATGTTTATTGGAGAATTGCTCAATCAGTTTGCCCTGTGCATCGATGATGATTAACCCTTTGGAAGCTGTGCAAACGGCAAATCTGTTCCCTGCTATTTTTGTTGCAGTATTGATCAAACTGCTGCCAAAAATGTCATCTGCTGTAGTGCTCATTCTTTTCAGCGTGGTGGCACTCATTAAAAAAAGCCCGCTTTTACGCGTGGTAAGCAGTAAAGAATCTTTACTGTAAGCGGTAATCCCCGTGACTTTAAGGGCCGAGGTCTGCAGCTGTCCGGGTTTTGGTATCGCACCATAAGGCTGCCATTTGGAATCCTTGAAAAATAAAAGCCCCAGATCTTTATCCGACGCAAAAAGTAAGGAACCCACCCGGCTCAATGCAATCCACCCACCTGGGGCATCATAAGTTTTTATTTTGTTGTTCTTCAACTCAAAAATGCATTCTATAGTCCTGAAAAAGACTTCATTTTTATACAGTACAATGTTCCATATATCGGCAAACTGCCTCGCAGTTTCGGGCATTAAGTGTTTTAGCGAATGGAATTTTAATATTCCAGACTGATCCGGGAAAAAATATCCTATTTCATCCTGTCCGCCAACATATATCTTGCCCGAGGGATCGATTTCAAGCGATTTTATGGCGCTTTTATTGGGAAGAGGATATGTTTTCCAGTAACTGCCGTCAAAAGTGAGCAGTCCGTCGTTATTGGCAAGGTAAAGCATTCCGTTTTTACCCTGTTTAATATCCCATATTCCGCTTCCGGCATTGTAATCAGCACTGGTATAACTTTTAATCGAAGGTATGGCAAGTTTAGATTGCGCCATTAGCGCAACTATAAAGGTATTGCAGATCAGAATTAATAAGGGAAATTTTTTCATTAATGGATTTAGTGAAAGGGGATGATCCGATTCATAAATTGGATTTGGGCTAAAATTGATTAGAATTGAGCTGTAATTTACTTAACATTTTGTAGAAATGGCAAATGTTTTGCAAAATGAACAGATCCTGATCAGGATGATTCCATTATGGATGGATGTAACAAAAATGGTATCAATGTTTTAAAGTCCATAAAATAGAATTACGGAACAGGGTGGTGAAATTTTTATCTTCCAAAAGTTCGGGGAAATGCCCCATGGCGATGTATATATTTTTCGCTTTAACCTGTTCGTTACTCCAGATTACAGGATGATCGCCCATTTTAACGTCTTTACCGGGATTGTAGGTAGATTCGTCGATACTGGCCAATACATGTACATTAGGCCGTGGACTTTTGTTATAAATATACCATTCATCTCTTGTTGTAAAAGATGCAGGAAGCCCTTTTAACACCGGATGTTTCCGGTCTTCGAGGTTGAGCATGGCAAATGTGCCACCGGGGATATGCCTTTTAAACTCTATTTTTCCCATAAAATCCGAATACCATTGCCACATCGGATAGTTATCGAACACGCCTAACAGGGTAGGGTGATGAAAGCCGATCCATCCGCCTTTTCCATTTACAATATAATCTTCAAAAGCCTCCTGTGCTTCTTTCTCCCAGGGATATGGCGGATAATCGAGCTGTATAAAAAGCTGGTATTGTTTCAGAAATTGTTTATTGATCTTTTTTGTATCGCTGGCATAATCGATGATAAACCCTTTTTCTTCGGCCAGTTTATTTAACCATAACCTGGCTGCATCATCAAACAAAGCATGGCCTCCGCCGTTTTCGGCAAGGACAAAAATTCTGGTTTTTGGTTTATTATGGCGTGGCTTCGTAGCTGCATGGCTGCCTATACTAAGTGCAGAGATTAGAAGGAATAGTATGATTTTTTTCATTGGTGTTTCTTTGGGTGGACGTATTTAAATATAGCGATATCATAATCCTACTTTTTTAACGGTTTGTCAATCCTGAGCCTGTCGATGAAAAATCGGGACAATTCTCCGAAAAGCCATAAACAACGTTAGCAGGTCCTTCGACAGGCTCAGGATGATAAATTATCTGTGTTAATCTGTGTGCATCTTGGTTAAATTAATCGTTATCGTTTATTTTTCTTTGCCTAGCCATAAAAGCCCGTCGATGATGAATTTATTTTGGGTTTCGCTTCCAAAAGTAGACGACTTGCCGACGTTCGCTGCATAATCCATGGCATTGTGCCCGAAATTGGCATATAACATTTTATACTTGTTATTTGTCCAGATAATAGGATAGTAGCCGCTGTACCAGCTTTGTTTAGGATCTGTTCCTAACGGAAAGCTGCTTTCGTGCACAGAACAAAGCACTTTAATATCCGGGTTTTGGCGCAGGTCTTTGGTCCAGCTGTACCATTCGCTAACCGAAGAGGTAAACGTTTCGGGAAGGCGCAATGTGGATGGATGTTTTTGATCTTCGCACTTTAGTACAGCGGTAGTAGGGAACCAGGTATTGTTCCTGAAACTGCCCACGCCCAAAAACTTATTGTAGTACCAATCCCATTCGGCAGGGTTGGTGTTAAATGCACAAACATGGAAACCCATCCAGCCACCACCTTTTTCCATATAGGCCTGAAAAGCTGCTTCCCTGGCTTTGGGCGCACGGTCATCAAGAAAAAGAACTACCTGGTACTGCGCCAAAAAAGTTTCGTTAAGCTTGCTCCAATCGTTGGTAGCCGTGTAGGTAAAACCATATTGTTCGCCCGCTTTCGGAAACCATTCGTTTGCTTCTTTTACAAAGTTAATGTGCGCCAGGTCGTAAGTGCCGTTATAAAAGGCAATTACATTGAACTTTTTAGGTACCCCGATTTTTTTGGAGTTAGAAATTTCCCCGCCCTTAACCGATGCTACAACTTTTACCGTATGTTCTTTATTATCTTTGAAGATAAAGCTCAGCACATTGCTGTAAATGCTGGCACCAGAAACGCCTTTGGCATCAGCATCATCAATAAACCACGAAATCTTATCCACTTTGTACTCATAAACCGGGGTAAACGAAACCAATGATCCGATTTCAGGACTTTCAATACTCGATTTAATGGAAATGCTCGTGGCATAAACGGGCTGGTTGGGGAATTCATCTTTTGATTCCGCTTTTTTACATCCTATAAAAAGGATGATCAGCATCATGATTGCTGAGAATAATGATTGTTTGTTCATAATATATTGGTTAGATTTTAGGCTGATATATGCGCTTTCGAATTTATAACCTTAAGTACATACTATGCCCTGGTACTGCCTCTACATTTGCTCTACAATCCCATTTTTGCGATTAAAATCGAATGGTTTTAACACAATCAGGCTAAGATTTATATAACTTTAATTCTTGCTAACCAAATAACAACCATTATATGAAATTAAAGCTCTTATTGTTATGGGTATTGATGATTTTAACCCAGAATGTATTCTCTCAGCACAAATTAACAGAGATGTTATCGTATGCCCGCGCTAATAAACAAAGCCCCGATTCGGTAAAAATGAATTCAGAATTTTTACTGCTGGGTACTTTAAACGATTACATCAGCCGAAAGTATGTAAATAACGAAGGACAGTTTGACCGCTATGATCCCTACGAGAAGTTATTAAAGAAATATATAGACAGTGTTGTGAAAAAGGCATTTAACATTTCGCTGATTGATAAAGGTGATCATTACGTTTCTGAAGAAATGACGCGAAGAATGGATGCCTTTTATCAGGGCGATCGTTTAAAGGATGGTATCTTATATAGTAGTGCCGAAAATAAACTCTCGTTCCTCACCGGTGTGTATCTTCGTTATGGCGAAAAAATAAACAATAATTTATATAAAATCTGGCTCAGAAATTCGGCTAAACATCTTAACTGTTACGAAATACTGAAGCAGCTGGGATGTACCCATATTTATTACAAACACCTTAACAATATCCCCGCAAGCGATTTTCTTTATTTTGAGGCCACACCTATCATTAAAAAATATTTCGCTACGGTAGCGGTATATCAGGAAAAGATTTTGAATGAACAATTGGCCTATCACTTTAAAAATTCTGCCGATCCAAAAGAAGCTTACCATAAAATTTTTGAAAGGGAAAATGATAAGGTTCAAAGTCTATTTGAAGAGCCTTAGCGGTACGATGATACTAAGGCTAAATCAACTATAACATGCCTTTGGTTTTTGATTACTGAAAAGCCTATACTACATTTCTACTACCTGACGGGTTTTTAGCTTTAATCATTTGTGGCAACGGCTTGGTTTTGCTCTATTTGTGCCATAAACATGCTATTTTCCACTAACCAAAATGAATAAATTATTATTGTTCCTGATCACTGCCATGGTACTGCCGGGCATAAGCAAAGCACAACAGAAAGGCGCTGTAAAAACATCCTATACAGCCGGAACCATTAAACCCAATCATAAATCAGCAGAACAGCTAAACGCCGATCTGGGTATGGTTTACGACCGCTGGAAAAAGAACTACCTCACCGAAGATATCGGTGTAAAAGGGCAGTATTACATCAAAAGCCAGCGAACAGGAACTGTAACGGTTTCTGAAGCACATGGCTACGGCATGATTTCGCTGGCCTACCTCGCCTGGTATGATAAGGATGCCAAACTCTATTTTGATGGAATGGCCCGTTTCTTTAAAGCACACCCAAGCAATGGAAATAAACATTTGATGTGCTGGCAGGAGGGAATACGTGATGGCAAGGTAATTTCGGTTGGGGGAAGCTGTGCCACCGATGGTGATATGGATATTGCCTACGCTTTTCTGCTGGCCGACAAAATATGGGGCAGCACCGGAGAAATCAACTACCGCGCCGAGGCTTTATCAGTAATTGATGCCCTGATGCAATCTATCGTTCACAGAAAATTTAAAACACTTAAGATGGGCGATTGGGCAGGAAACGAAGGTTCGAGGGTTAGTGATGGTAGCCGGCCATCAGATTTTATGCTTCAACAGATAAAAGCCTACCAAAAAGCAACAGGCAACAAAACATGGAACGCTGTTGTAGACAGTACCTATGCCATTACACAACATATTTTTGCCAGTTACAGTCCGGCAACCGGTTTGATGCCCGATTTTGTAGAAAGAAAAGATGGCCGGTTTATCCCCGCAATAGGCGAACTGCTTGAAGGTGATACAGACGGGGCTTACGCTTACAATTCGGCACGTTTTCCGTGGCGTATGGCTACCGATTACCTCAGCACTGGGGATAAACGCGGACTTGCACAGCTTACCGCATTGAATACCTGGATACAGAAAGCATCATCAGGCGAAACGAACCAAATTTATACGGGTTATCGTTTGGATGGTTCGGTACTGCCCGGAAGAAACAACACCGATCTTGCCTTCCAATCGCCATTTATGGTGAGCGCTATGATCAATAAAGACAATCAGTTATGGCTCAATAAACTATGGGATAATGGTGTAAAACGATCGGGCAGTTACTTTGGTGATTCGATTACATTGCTCTGTATGATCGTTGCTTCTGGCAATTGGTGGACACCTGAATAATTGCGGTAAATCCCTGATCTACGAAAATAAGATCAATTAAAATATGCCTCTCAAAATGCTCTGGGTTTTACGTGGAGTAGTAACCCTGACCCGACTCATATTGGGATCAGGGTTTGTTTTTGCGTTAAAATTAAAAGGTTCGTCATCACGACCGCAACGCAGTGGAGCGGAGAGATCTATCCTTTATTCTAGTTGTAGCGTCTCGTTACGACATGCATACTTCCCATGTCTGTGTCCTCACAGACCGGAATATCAGTTTTTTTTATTATTCTAGTTGTTACGTCCAGCCATGGAAAGCATATGTTAAAATAATGAAATTTATTCAAAGGTCTCAGCGAGACGCTAAGACCAGGCGGTAGATCTATCCTTTATTCTAGTTGTAGCGTCTCGCTACGACATGCATACTTCCCATGTCTGTGTCCTCACGGACCGAAATATCAGTTTTTTTAATATTCTAGTTGTAACGTCCAGCCACGGAAAGCATATTTTAAAATAATGAAATTTATTCAAAGGTCTCAGCGGGACGCTAAGACCAGGTGGTGCCTCTTCACAATGACGACTTATTCTGGTTGTAGCGTCTGCAATCTGCGTTTTATCTTTTCATTTTGTTTCCCGCGGATGACACTGATCACACAGAAAAGGACGCAGATAGATGGAATCCTACTCCCCCGGTCTGTGTCCGCACAGATCGGAATATCAAGTTTCTTATTATTAATACTAATGGTCTGTGTCTCTGCAGACCATGGCGTGTTAGCATTAACGGTTAAATACATTTCTTTTTTTATCGGAGGCCACTACCCATCGGAATGCATCAATGATGAGTTTGTTCTGTGTGGCATCTTTAAATATTTCGCTTCCGTGGCCCATATTCAGGTAAATCATACGGTAATCGGTATTGGTCCAAACTACAGGTGTATCTCCACCAGGAAGAATATCTTTTAAACCCAAAGGGTAATTATCCTGCGATAAAGAAACCAGCACTTTTACATTTTTACGCTCCCGCGGGCTTGGTTTCCATTGGTACCACTCGTTGGCAGGAGCAATAAAGGTTTTGGGTAAAGCTTTTGTAATGGGGTGTTTGGTATCTTCAACATTCAGTTTTGCGGGTAGAGGTGGCCAGCTGTTCCGGTCGAAAACACCGCCGCCCAAAAAATCTACAAACCAGGGCCATTGTGTGGTACGGTCGTTATAGGCTGCTACATGAAATCCCATCCAACCACCACCGTTTTCCATATATTTCTGAAAGGCCAGTTTTTGTGCCTCACTGGTGGGAAAATCGTTCAGCATCATCACCAATTGATAATCTTTCACTTTTTCGTCGTTCATATCATCCATATTGGTGGTTAAGTCGAATACAAAGGTTTTTCCTATGGTTAAATCCTTAAAAAACTTGATGGCGTCGTTTGCAAAAGTAACATGGGCCGATTCGACTTCCTTACTGTAAAAAGCCAGAACTTTAAATCGCGGATATTGTGCTTTTAAAGTTGTAGTTGTAAATAATATGAGTACCAGCCCTAAAAGGAGCTGTTTATAAAATGTGTTTTTCATTTGTTTAAATACTTAATGGTTCAATAGTTGCTACTTGGTCGGCATCTTTCATGCTAGATAGACGCTGAATTAAATTCAGGGTGACGTTAATGAATTAAAATATCTACACAAGTTTTTTAAAGGTATGTTAGTAATCGAATTCAGATTATTTAATGATTAGCGGCTATTTGAGCGACATTGCCGTTACCGCCTGTAAAAACCAGCCGGTGTGTGGAATCCATTGTTCGGTCCAGCGCCATTCGTTTCCGTTATCAGTCATTTTGAAATCAATGCCAGAGCCATCGCCCTTTCCATCTTTTCCGGTAATGCCGTTAGAAATGCCACCTTTTCCTGTTCCGTGGCCATACATGGAGTTCATGTGCGGTACGTTGTTCTGTCCATAACCGTACATCATACACATATTGTAGGGATTACAGCCCAGAACCCATGAGACCAAATGATCTGCAAATTGGGCAAGTTCGGGTTTTACACCATAGGCTCCATTGCCAGGATAAACCAAACGGCCGCCAAAAATGGCTGCTGCTGCCAAAGAACCCAATCTTGCATCTTCGCCCTGCCACCACCATCCACTTTCGTTATCGTGCGGTATAAAAAAGCCATTCTGTACTTTTCCTTTATAGATAAAACTCTGCCGCGGATAGCCAAATGGATTGGCGGTTTCTTTAGTAATGCTCAGGTTATAATCCAACGCCTTTTTGATGGTTGATAAAGCAGTTTTTCTAAATGCAGGGTCTTTTTCTACCTCAAGGTACCTTACCAATGCGATAATGGGCAAACCTGCATCAGCAGCATGCCAGAATGGGCGGTTAGTGTCGTTTGCAATAAAGTATCCGGCAGGAGCAAGGCGTTTATGCAGGTTTTCTGCACGGATGCGAGCTTCTTTCTGATATAGCGCTTTACCTGTTGCTTTCCAAAGTTCGCTGGCTGCCATTAATGCACAATAATCATCAATCACATTGTTTTTATGGTCGTCGGCATATTGAAGACTATATTTTTGCAGGTGTGCAAAAGCACGTTCGGCTGCAGCCAGATAATCTTTGGATTTAAAATCGCCATCAATATTCCATTGCGAGATCCGCGCCAGTGCGGCCACGGCCATACCACCACCTTCGCGATAAGCACATTGGTAATCGTCGGTTGTTTTGCTATCGGCCAGTAAACCTACAACCCTGCGGGCAGAAGGATTTTTATCGAAATAGCTAAAAACAGTCATGTAAAAATAACCATCAGGATCGAGCGAACGCATGATGTAATCGGCTCCGTAAATGGCCTCGGCGGTAAGCGACTGTTTACTTCCGATATTATCCAAAAGGGCAGGAACAGTTTCTACAGTGTTGGCCATAGACCAGGTAACCATTGGAATCTGTTGTGGCAGCATTACATTGGTGTAAGCCAGGTGGGAAAAATACTTGCTTACATCGCCAGAAGCATCGCACCAGCCACCGGTTAAGTTAACTGTACGGGTACTGCCATGCAAACGTATGTTCTGGTCGGCTTTCAGTTCTTCAGGCGAATTTGCCCGCTGGTGGTAAAAAAAGTTCACAATGGCCGGAATGGAAACTTTACTGATTAAGGCATCACCTATTTGAAAGGGATAGGAATCGATATTTTGTCCATTTATAACCAGGCGGATTTTATAAGTTCCGTTCTTAGTAAAATCAGAGAAGATTACCGGACTGTAATAGGCACCGGTTCCCCAGCTGTCAACACGTTCGCCTGCTTTAACTTTTCCAGAATACACGACAGATCCGGTTGCAGTATCCAATAACTGAAAAGCCAAACCATCGGGCAGGGGCTGATCCGTTTTTACAATGGCCTGTTTAGTACTTTTCTGATTATAGGCCACCTGATTAACCAGAATCTGTATGCCGTTCGGCGCTGCGCTTTGGGCACTGGAAATTGAAATATTGGAGAAAAAAGTGAGTATTAAAATCGCGATTATGCCAGGTTTCATCATATTGTATAAAGTCAATTCTTAAATATTATTTGTTAATGCCCGAATACACTGCTTTCCTCAGGGTACCATCTTCGGTGTCTCCGGCATAATCCCAGTACATGGCGCCGAGCATGCCCCGTTTTAAAAGGTATTCGCATTTAACCTGTATCGATTCGGGATTTTCGTAGGTACAAACCAGTTCTCCCTTGTCATTTTCCAGATATGGCACTTTTGCATCCGCATCCCATTGGGTTTTAAAACCGATAAGTTTAACTACTTCCTTATAATCGATGTAACCGGCAATGCCATTTTTACCATGACCGTAAAACGGAATGCCCAAAACCAGCTGGTTTATGGGGATGCCGGCATTTACATGTGCCGTTACGGCTTCATCTGCGCTGATCCATTTGGTGTTTTTCGAACGGAACAACCCTGCATGATGATGGGGTGGATTACCCATGTCATAGGTCATAATGTTCACAAAATCGATTACCGGTTGAATTGACCTGAAATCAATATAATGTGCATCAGGAGATGAGGCTAAAGTTAACAATTTCTGTTTACCAATTTTATCCCTGATGGCTTTCATCATTAAGGTATAATTTTTTGTATCATCAGGAGAAGAGGAGATCCCCGCTGATTTATTGGTAGGGTATTCCCAGTCGATATCAATCCCATCCAGGTTATATTCTTTGATTACACGGAGGCAATCATCTGCAAATTTGGTCCTGCCTGTATCCGTAGCGGCCATTTCGCTGAATTTTCCGCTGCCCCATCCTCCAATCGAAATCAGAATTTTTAGTTCTGGGGAGGTATTTTTTAATTCGGTTAATTTCCTCAGCCTATCGGGGTTATTGATCCTAACACCATTAAAAGTATCATTAACATGCCCAAAGGCATAATTAAGGTGCGTAATGTGTTTTGGATCAGGTATTACAGTAGTCCACGAAGTTACATAAGCCACAATAACTTTCTTAGCTGCCTGTTGTTTTTGTTTTCTGACAGCAGTACAGCTTTGTGCAAAAGTAATTGTAGCAATTAATAGTACAAACCATGCCGATTTCATTAATCTGATAGGCTTGTGGAATTGTTTTGTTTTCATAGGGTTTTAATGTAGGGACATTTATTGTTGAGCTTTCGCGGTTTAATAGCAAACCGGTTTGCAGCCAGATAAAGGCGCAAACCGGTACGGTAATTTTTGTTTTATTGTTAAAAGGCAAGTGATTTCATTCTCACACCCGAAATTTTGAGGTAGTTATTGGTTGTGGTATTACCTATAAGTGTTGCCACAAAACCAAATGATACCTGTGTAGGTCGATCTAAGGTAAAGTTGAAGCTAATGGTATAGGCTACCCCGGTTGCCGATGGTTTAATCTGCGTGTAAGCAGCATCATTGGTATTTACCAGGTTGAGCATGCTGGCTTTTGCCGCCAACGCTTCTACATTAGGGATCACTGTACCCACACTTGCAACAAAATAACTCTGCGAGTTTGCCGTAGCAAGACTGGCGTTACCTACACGTGCTTCCAAACTGTACTCGCCGGCAGGTAAAAGCTGGGTCTGGTAAATTTTACCATTTGTGATGGTATTCAGATTGGTATTGGTGGTGTTTTTACCGGCTTCAAAAGACATGGTTCCGAAATTGGTTACATTTTCGGCCGTACGTTGTACATAGGTACCATAAGTATCAAAATCAGTACCCCAGTTATTGGCCGCCCCGTTCGATGTCCAGGAAGCCAGTCTTCTCCATGTAGCGGTATTACCTGCAACTACAGCGCCTTGGCTAAAGCTTACCGGCTGAAACTGGGTGCCAGTTGTACTTGCCGGGTTCATTTTACCCGGATTGGCAACAAAAGTAGCGGTAACATCGGTACGGGCATTAACGCCTACACGGTAGGCCGTGTAAAAGGTGTCAATTGCCAAACTATCGGGCAGGTATACAGTGCGGTAATCGAAAGTACTGCGGTATTTATAATCTAAAAGTGTTGCTGTAGATGAATTAATCAACCTTTTTGCCCTTGTTTTTACACCTGCGGTATTGATAAAGGATACATCCATATACTGTGGGCCGTTGGCCTTATCAAGCCCGCCCCAGGTAATGGTAGCCGTTGTTCCATCTAACGAAACATCCGATATAGGCATATTGATCAGCGAGTTGGCGTAATTATCGCCATAAACCTTTACTCCGCTTTTTACCACAGGGATAGAAGCATTACCGGCAGCATCGTAAGTGATGATTTCGAAATTATAGGTACCCTCAAATAAATTATTTACGTATTTGTTCAGGCTATCAACCGCAAGTTTCCGTTGAACGGGCACTACTAACGAATCCTGCCTGCTGTTCCAGTATATTTTGCATTTGGTTACTTTCCTGTCGGAGATAAACAATCCCTGAACAAGTACCCGGTTGCGTCCTGAACGTATTTTTAAGGAATCGACCCTACCGGTGTAGGAAATTTCGCCGCCTTCCACGTATTTTTTAAAGTCATCCATTTTAGTGCAGGATGTAAATGCTGCTATCCCTATTACAAACAGGAACATGATCAGCCTTATGTTAAGCATCTTTTTCATCGCTATTGGATTTTGTTTCATTATTTAGGGTTACCATAAGCCTGTACTTCTGTGATCATCAGGAAGTTTGTTCCCTGCCAGTTGTTGATGCATTTAATCCGCAGGTAACGTAGTTTTGGTACATTGATATCAAGGTCGTAACTTAAACCTGCAGCTGCGGTAGTCTGGTCTTCGTCGCTTACTTCGCCATAGGGCAGGCCTGATGGTTTTACAGAAGTGTAGGTTCCAAGTTTGTACCAGCTGTCGTAACTGCCATCGGGATTAGGATTTGCCGAACCCCATATTTCGAAGTTTTTCATGTTGCCGCGGTAATAATAGGTTTTTCTTCCACTGATGGTTTCAGGGTAATCCCAGATTACCAACCTGCTGAGCTGTGCCAGTTGTCCCAGATCGAAGGTAATGGAGTGCGGGCCCTGATCGGTAATGGTTGGCGGCGTATAAGCCACACTCGGGAAATTTACCGTTTGTCCGTCCCACATGGCTTTTACCCCTGTAGGATCTGTTCCATTGTTGGAGAAATTGGCACGCTGATCGCCCGGCCAGATTACCGGCTGCATTTCCCTGTATAACGATTTGGCTAACGGTAATTCAAATAATGGCTTTACGGTTGTAAACAGCGTATCGGTTTGGTTAAGGAAACGGTCGCGGATGACCACGGCTATTTTTACCGGTATGGTATCTAAACCACGGATATTTTTGCTGATATCGGCAGCGGAAGTATAAATGCCATCAAAAGCTACCCAGCCTTTATAGCCCTGCAAGCGCATTGGTATAATGGAAAGATTGGCCTTACTGTTGTTTTTTAATGAAACATTGATGCCACCAAATGCAGGCACCACTTTCATGGTACGGAAAGCAATCTGGATGGCATTTTCTAGTGGTTTTACTTTGATGGTTACCGGTGTGGAAGCTACTTCGCTTTTGTTTACTACCCTGAGGGTTACTTCGTGTTCTTCTGTATCGCCAAAACCATCAACCACCATCTGACTGGTGTAAAAAGATGCCCGAACCTCTCTTTTTGCTCCCGATAGGAGTGTGTATTCTGCTTTTACATAAGCGATATCCTGATCGGTAGGCAATTCGTAAGTGAGTGTCGCCTGACCAGACTGGCTGGTGGCCTGCACATTTTTTACAGGTCCCGGCGGGTTTGGGTTGTTTCCCAATGGGCCGATGATATCTTTCTGACAGCTGCTTAATAATGCAATTAAGGGCAGCGCCATCATTAAAATTGATTTAATTACTTTCATTTCTTAAAGTTTTTATGATTACCAGCCTGGATTTTGAACTAAATTGGTGTTTACCCTAAATGCACCGGTTTGTATCGGCCACAGGTAATCTCTTGGCGCAATAAAGGTCTGGTTATAGATTACCCTGTTCTGGTAGTAAC
>NZ_DJDT01000169.1:1158-10890 GCF_002432345.1 Pedobacter sp. UBA5917 | reverse complement strand
AAGCGCTTTGGGTACTTTGGCGCCCCAAAATGCGAAGCATTCTTGAACACAATTAAAAACAACATTAACAGTGAAAAACTACCATGCCTCCGCGGCATAGGAGCGGAAAAAGAATCTTTGGATTTGTGTCCACGCGATAGGAATATTCGGGACGTTTCAGTCGAAATGACGATTTTTTGCATCCTACATCATCCATTTTACATCTTCTTCCATTTTCCATTCTTAAATGTTAATTTTCGCCAATGGATGCGATTACTAATTTCCCGACGCTCGATATCAGCGAATTCTGGCCCAGCCAGGGTGCGGGAAATAATTTATTGTACCACGAAATCATCGGGAAAAGACATATCGAAAAAGCCCATAAGCACGATTTTTTCCTTTTTATGTTGTTCGAAGCGGGGAGTGGTACGCATAGCATCGATTTTGTTGATCATCAGGTTAAGGGCCAACAGCTGCATTTATTGTTTCCCGAACAGATCCATAAGTGGGATTTAAATGGAGATACCCATGCCCATCAATTGATGATCAGCAGAAGCATATTCGAAACGCTGGCCAATTCTTTAAGGTTTTCGTTAATCATGTACCAGAATTATCCGGTAATCAACTTAAGTAACAAAGCCTATCAGCATATTTTATATGAATTTCAGCACATTAAAACCGAACTTTCAAAGCCGGATATTTTATGGGAAATCATCCAGATGAGAACCAAGCTGATTGCCCTGATGATCAGCCAGGAAGCGGAAACAATTTTTAACAATCATACCGTTTATCAAACCAAACCCTTGCTTTTCAGATACCGTTCGTTGATTGATGCCCATTATAAAACAGAAAAATTGGTTGCTTTTTATGCCGATCAATTGAATATTTCAGCCAATTACCTGAATATTCTCTGTAAAAGATATTTCAATGTATCGGCTACAGCACTGATCCACGAAAGATTGGTTCTCGAAGCTAAACGGATCTTATTAACAACCGAAAAACCAATTAAGGCAATCGCTTTCGATCTCGGTTTTTACGATGTAGCTTATTTTTCAAAATTCTTTAAAAAACAGACGCAGATTACACCACACGTGTTTCGGGAGCAGTGATGAATAAAACTGTAAATTGTTTATTATTTGTTGTAAAATAAACTAATAGTTATAAATGATACAATTTTTGAAATAAATCTTACTATTGAAAAAACTGACAGGATATTACATTTGTAATTAAGAAAACCCTGTTATGATGAACCCACAGTCAATTTCCCGAAAAGATTTTATCAAAAGCTCTTCTATTTTGCTGGCCAGCACCTGTATTCCTTCAACAGAAGGCGCGAAGGCAAATGAAATGGTAAAAGAAAATTTTGCAGATAAAACCCTTACACTAAAAAATGTAAGGCTCGAAACCGGATTCGACTACGATGGTGATGAGGTAATTCATACGAAAACAGAACTTTTTACGGTAGAAATCGAAAAAGGTAAAATCAAAAATGTACTGCCTAATCAGCCCAAAGCAAAAGCCATAGATGCAAAAGGATTATTAATGCTCCCGGCATTTAGGGATATGCACATCCACCTGGATAAAACCTATTATGGTTTACCCTGGCAGGCGCATTTAAAAAAGAACAGATCGGTAAAGGATATGATCGCTTTTGAGCAACAGGTAATCCCCGAGCTTTTAAAAACTTCCATTCCACGTACCGAAAAACTGATCGGATTGCTGCAATCGTATGGAACCAGCTACGCACGTTCGCACGTCAATATCGATCCTACTTCTCAACTCGATTCTTTAAAACATTTACAGCTTGCTTTAGAACATAAAAATAAATCTTTCGGAGCCGAACTGGTAGCTTTTCCTCAGCATGGTATTTATTACACCAAATCGGCTGATTTATTAAAAGAAGCAGCCAAAATGGAAATCGATTTTATCGGCGGACTTGACCCAACCTCTATCGATGGTGGTATCGAAAAACACATGGATTTCGTAGTGCAACTGGCTTTGGATAATGGAAAGGGAATCGATATCCACTTACATGAATCAGGCGAATCCGGAATAAAAACCATCGAATACCTGATTGATAAAGTGAACGAAAATCCGGTTTTGAAAGGAAAAACCTACGTAAGTCATGCTTTTGCATTGAGGTACCTCGATAAAACGAAAACCGAAGAAATAGCCGAAAAACTTGGTGCCGCAAAAGTAGGTATTGCATCTACCATCCCACTTTCGGGTAATCCGATGCCAATACCAATCCTTTACAAACATGGTGTAGAAGTGCTTGCAGGTAACGATTGCATTGTTGACCACTGGAACACCTTTGGTACAGGAAGCATTTTACAAAAAGCAAATATCGCTGCACAAATTTATGGTTACCGTACCGAATTTGAGCTTTCGAGGATATTAAAACTCGCTACAGGCAATATCCTTCCCCTCGATGATAAAGGAAAAAGGCAATGGCCTGCAACAGGCGATCAGGCTAATGTAGTGCTGGTTGATGCAAGCTGCTCTGCCGAAGCCGTTTCGAGGGTATCGCCAGTTAAATCATTAATCCATGATGGAAACCTGGTTTTTTAGCTAATCGTTATGTCCATAGCTGATTACGCGTGCCAGTTTCCAATTACCGTCTTTTAGCTGCCAAACCTGAACAAATTTGTAGGTACCGCTAATTTTTTCTTTCTGCCCTTTATTGGTGTGATAAAAGCAGTGAATGCCGATTTCGACCGCACCGTAACCCTTTAAAGGGTGAACTTCGAGGCTGCTTTTGATCAATTCCCTGCGGATGTGGTTACCACGTTCGCACATTTCTTTGATCGATAACATTTCTTTATCCGCACCAACCGTAAGTCCACCCAGATCGTGGTAAAATTCAAGATCATCTTTTAAAAATTTTCTGTAGGTAGCGGTATCACAGTTGTTAAAAGCATTAAACAAGAGGCTATCAGCTTTTACTATTGCTTGATATAAACTGTCGGTATGTGGGGGAGGCGTTTTCTGTGCAAAACTTAAATTGGTAATAAGGGCCATAAATAGAATGGCGAACAGGACTTTGTAATTCATTTTTTTAAAAATTAAGTGTTTTCTATAACTGAACTAAGCCCAAATGCTTTAAAATGATAGGTTTTCGTAAGCGTTATGGCTGTAAAGCTAGTTTAATTCTGACGGTTTTTTTTATGTCTGTTGTATTAAATCTTAAATATTTAGTTAACTTAAAGTTATGATTAATGTTAGTCCCGAAACGCAGCAAGAAGCAACTTTACTCATTGCCAATAACCAGAAAATTTTGGCTGTAAAGCTAATTATCGACCATACCCGCTGCGGTTTAAAAGAAGCTAAAGATTATATAGACAGCTTGCAGGTTGAATTCCAAAAGCCTGCTATAAATGCTAATGATTTAGATACACAGGTATTGGCAATTTTAAGTCAGGGTAATAAACTTAGTGCCATTAAACATTATAAAGATGCCACAGGTTTAGGACTTGCTGAAAGTAAAGAATATGTTGAAAAGCTGATGCAGTATAAGGTTGGCGGAAATACGTTGCAGCAAAGCAGGGATACCGATATTAAAAATATCATCTCTGATAATACCCGAAATAACCAAAATCCGCTCAAAAGCTTCTTGATCAAATTGTTGATCGTTATTCTGGTTGCAGCAGCTTTAACCTATCTCATGTTTAAAATTTAACCGCAAACAGATTGCAATATTTCTGATAGAATTAAAATGTAGAAGCCAAAATTCTTAACTTGATTTTACACACAGATAAATCTTAAGAATATGAAAATCACATTGGATACCAAATCCCTTTTATTGGGATTTTTGGGCGCTGGCTTAATGTTCACCGCCATCAGTTTTAAAAACGGTCAGGATCAAACAGGCGGAAGGTACCGCACCGAAGTAAATGCCAATAATCTGGTCGTAATCCTTGATACCGAAACCGGAAATTACATCATCGCTCCAAACTTAGTGGAAGCCGGTAAGGCAACATGGTTTAAAGGTGAATTTAATAAAACCTTTAATAAAGCTGTTGATAATCAGAGATAGGCAGAATAATACTGTTATCTCTCTAACAGATCGTCATTTCGAGGGGAGCACAGCGAAGTTGAGAAATCTACCTTGAGATTAGATATCTCCGCTTCACTGCGTTTCGGTCGAGATGACGGCTCTTTTTGTTGAGTTGTCATCCCGAACGGAATCGAAAGACTACTTCACACTTACCCTTTCTACAACCGCTTTGCCTGTGGCTTCATCAATCCCTTCTACCTCGGCATATTTCACATTAGGTAGCCAGAAACTTCCACCCTGTATCCTCACAAACAACCGGTTAACTTTAATCGTGCGGTTATTAATTGTTACCGAAGCATGATAGCTTTTATCATTTGAGCGCTGCAGATAAAAAGACAGTTTTTTGTGCGATACAAAATGGAATTCGTATTTATCTCCTCCCAGTGCTTTGGTATCGATACCGTAGGCAAATTTCCGTTGGATATAACCCAGATCTTTTTTTTGCCCCTTCTCGCCATAACGGATCCAATATACCTGGATGGGCGAATCGGCATCGATATTGCCATTTTCTTTCAGGTTTAAAGCATAAATAAGTGTATTCGTGTTCGGATCGCGCTGCAGGTAAAACAGCATGTGATCTATATTTTTAGGCGTGGGGAAATTAATCGGGGAGGGGTCTTTTGATTGTGCCCAGGTTTGTACTGAGAAAAGAACAAGGATTAAAATGATAAAAAGTGAGCTTTTAGTCGATGCTGAAAATATAGGTGGTGTTGAATGCATTTTAGGTTTTTTATATGAATGAGCTTTTTGGCTCAGGTGTCTGTTTTTTCTTGATTCTCTGTAGGAATTTCTTCTTCGCTTTCTTTTAACTGTTCATTATAAAGCCGGTCTGATTCGGCCCTACAATGTTCGTAATCGTTTAACTTTTCGCAGGAAGTGTTTCCGTGGATTTCAAAAAAATCCCTGATAGATGGGTAATCAAAATGAACTGACATTTCTAAAAATTTAGGTTACCAATTTCAGAAAGAGGGGATAGCTATTGATCATTCGTCGAAAATAGTAGCATTAACCATTTTCAAACTCATCTTTTCTGCTATCTGCAGATGGAATTAGCACCTTGTTAAAAACAGGTTGCCAAGACATCAAAGGGCCATTCCCTCCGTCTTTCTTGATAAGTATGTAATACAATTTCAGACGTCATGGACGGAATCGAACCGCCGTACTAGGTTTTGCAGACCTTTACCTCGCCACTCGGCCACATGACTATGTGTTCTTTTCCGATCAGTTTATTTACTTTTCGTAGAAGACAAAACAAAGGTATAAATTAATTACTATAAATTCTATAGAAATAGTAGTTTTTTGAAATATATTTTTCAACCCGTCATTTCGATCGTAGCAGAGAAATCTGTCTCGATATGATCTCTCTCCCGAATATTCGGGACTGCGCTTCAGTCGAGATGACGGCCACTCTAATAGTTTGTCATCCTGAGTGCAACGAAGGATCTCTTAATAGTTTAACTTTTTTTAAAAAAAGATTCTTCACTGCGTTCAGAATGACAGCATCGGGGACTCTCCCTCTATGCTCTTTGCCCAATCCCCTCTGCTAAAACTACCTCAATTGTAAATTATCTTTCTGTAAATCAGCTGTTTAAAAATAAAGTCTATAAAATCTATAGGAATACTTGTGTAAATTGTTCAAAGTTTATACTTTTACAAAAAATTAAAACAGTTCACTAGCAAATCTACGTTCGATATGAAACTCCGCAGACAACCTCAGCCAAATTCTCTGATCAATTTTTCAGGTCGGTATAACTGCTGTTGCCGCTAATATAAGCTAAGATACGGATCACCTGATAAAGGTTTTCATTCAGATATTCTCATTTAAAAATCCTGGTACCCCGGGGCATTTTGATAGAATATTATGGTGGTCATGTATTTCAGTCAAATAAGTTGCCGGGGTATCAGGAACAGCCCAAACTAATCACCACCACTAGTTTAGGTTATTACTCTAATTAATTCACCACCATTAATTAGTTGATTTATACAGAAGAAGGGAGAGTCAGTCCTCGATGAACTTCTAGCAACTTTCCATAGGAAAAAGTGCTCAAACTGATCTAGCAATAGATTATAAATTAACCGGTAACAAGTAAATACACCGTTTCCCGTTAAAAATCAATAGCATAACAGCTGTTTAAACAGTCTGCAGCCTTGCTACATGGTTTTCCGTGCGGATCATTGTGCCTTGTTACCAAAAAACTCTAAAACGATAGTGTTTAACTAATAATGATGATTATGAAAACGAGAATTACCTCAAAAATTGCATGCCTAACCACCTCAGTATTGTTACTGGGAGGCATTGCATCGGCCAGAGTGGCAAAACCGTTCCCTAAAGAAGGGATCTGGAGGGGCGAGTTTAGTGTAAGCGAATCAAAAGTGCCTTTTAACTTCCAATTAAAGGGAAAAACACCACAAACAGCCATTTTAACCTTAATTAATGGCTCCAGACGCGATGATTTTCATGTAGAACGACGCGGCGACGATTCGATCTATGTAAAAATGAACACTTATGATGCGGCGCTGGTAGCAAAAATAGAAACCGATGGTACCTTAACAGGCGAATACCGCAGTCTGGTACCTGGCTTTAGGGGCAATTCATTGCCTTTTGTGGCCGAGCATGGCAAAAGTTACCGTTTTGTTGAGCCTGGTAAAGATGTGGCGCCAAAACACAACATCTCGGGCAAATGGGAAATAAAAACTTATACAAAAGAAGCGGTACCTGCATCAATTGCTTTATTGAAACAGAACGGAAACAAACTTACCGGTGTAATTATGACCGTTGTGGGCGATACCCGCGAGCTTGAAGGTACTGTTCAGGGCGATGAATTTGAGTTATCCGGTTTTACAGGTCCAAGTCCTTTTATTGTGAAAGGAAAAATAAACGACGATAACAGCATTACCGGCGAACAGGGTTTCGGGATTTACAAAAACCTGAAATTTGATGGTCAGCGTAATGAAAATGCCGAACTTCCCGATCCCTACAAACTTACTTTTCTTAAAGAAGGTTATAGCAAACTCGATTTTACCTTCCCTGATCTTAGCGGGAAAAACGTTTCCTTAAGTGATGATAAATATAAAGGTAAGGTAGTAATTATCGAAACTATCGGTACATGGTGTCCGAATTGTACCGATCAAACCGTTTTTCTTTCGCCATGGTTTAAAAAGAACCAAAAACGTGGGGTAGAAGCCATAGCCATTGGTTTTGAACAGAAAGATGATTTGGAGTACGCCAAATATACGCTGGGCAAACTGAAAGAAAAATACGGCATTACTTACGATATCCTTTTTGGTGGCATTGCCGATAAAAAAGTAGTGGCCGAAAAACTGCCTGCATTAAATAAATTTATTGCATTCCCAACTACGATCATTATCGATAGAAAAGGAAATGTTAGGGAAATCTACACCGGTTATACCGGAACCGTAACGGGAAAATATTTTAACGATTACGAAACCAAATTCAATAAAGTGTTAGACGAGCTGATTGCTGAACCGGTACCTGAAAAACTCGCCTCTACCCAAACACTAAAAAGTAAATAAAACCAAACCAACTAACCTGAATATCGGGCTGCATTTAATTGCAGCCCATATTTTAACCTACACCTAAAATTATACTAAGATGAAAAATTACTTTGCAAAAATGCAGGTGCTGGCTTTGGCATCCCTCATTTCTACCACAGCATTTGCTGTAAACAAGGTAGACGAAGAGCCAAAAGCGGCTAAAAAATTTATAAAAGAAGGAATTTGGCGCGGTGTGTTTAAGGTTGCTGAAACCGAAGTACCTTTTAATTTCGAACTCAAAGGAAAAGATGCCGAGCATGCCATATTTACCTTATTAAATGGAACACGCAGGGATGATTTCCATATCAAATATTTAGGTCAGGATTCTTTGTTCATCAAGATGAATACCTATGATGCCGCTTTAGTGGCCAAAATAGAAAGCGATGGCAGGATCTCTGGCGAATATAAAAGTTTAGTGCCAGGTTTACAGGGTAATGCACTGCCTTTTACTGCTGAGCAGGGCAAATCGTACCGCTTCGTAGAGCCCGGAAAAGATGTGGCACCTACTGCAAACTTAACCGGTAAATGGGAGTTTAAAGGATTTTCTAAAGAAGCGGTTCCAAACAAGGTGGCCATATTAAAACAGGAAGGCAATAAACTTACCGGCGTAATTATGCAGGTAACCGGCGATAGCCGTGAGCTCGAAGGTACCGTACAGGGAAACCAGTTTGTACTTTCTGGATTTAGCGGCCCCAGTCCTAAAATATATAAAGGCACCATTAACGAAGATGGTACACTTTCTGGCGAAATCAGCCAGGGGATTTATGATAACCTTAAGTTCACAGGTGTAAAAGACAGTCAGGCAGAACTACCTGATCCTTACAAATTAACACACTTAAAAGAAGGTGTTAAAAAACTTGCTTTTACTTTTCCTGATTTAAACGGTAAGCCGGTTTCGTTAACCGATGATAAATATAAAGGTAAAGTGGTGATTGTAGAACTGGTAGGTACCTGGTGCCCTAATTGTACCGATCAAACCGTATTTCTTTCGCCCTGGTTCAATAAAAACAGTAAAAGAGGTGTAGAAGCCATTGCGATCGGTTTCGAACAGAAAGATGATCTGGAATATGGAAAATATACTCTGGGCAAGCTCCGTGATAAATACAATATCAAATACGATATCCTGTTCGGTGGATTGGCCGATAAACGTTTGGTTGCGGATAAACTTCCGGCTTTGAACAAATTTATCGCTTACCCAACCACCATCATTATCGACCGTAAAGGAGAAGTACGCGAAATCTACACCGGCTATACAGGAACCGTTACCGGAAAATACTACGACGATTACGAGAAAAAATTCAATAAAGTACTCGATGAATTAATTGCAGAACCAGTACCATCAGCAGCCTATTTTGAGGCACAGGCAAATGGAAAATAGATACCACCTAAACTAAAAACCAAAATATAATGTTACAGTACAAAACGATTGCACTTATTGCTACCACCATCGTAGCTGGATCTTTAACGGCTTTAAACGGACCAAAACCTAAAGTTAAAGCACCTACCGAAGCTTCGGTTAGGAAACTGGTAAATTATAAAGTAAACGCCGAACAGAGTAAACTCACCTGGCTGGCCAAAAAAGTAACCGGAGAACATTCGGGAACCATCAACGTTACTTCGGGATCGCTGGCGCTTGATAATAAAGTGCTAAAAGGAGGCAGTTTCGAACTGGATACCAAAACCATTGCGGTAACTGATTTAACGGATAAAGAAACCAATGCAAAACTATTGGGCCATTTGAAGAGTGCTGATTTTTTCGCCGTGGATAAGTTTGATAAAGCTACTTTCAACATCACTTCGGCCCAAAGCACAGGCGCTGGTACCTATAATGTAAAAGGAAAACTGACTATTAAAGGCATTACAAACGAAATTACTTTCCCGGCCACAGTTAAGCAGGAAGACAATAAAGTAACGGCCAACGCAAAAATTATTATCGACAGAACCAAGTACGATATCAAATTCAGATCGAAAAGCTTTTTCGAAAATCTGGGCGACAAAACCATTTATGATGATTTTGAGCTGAATGTACAGCTTGTTGCAAATAATTAAAAAATCTCTTGTTAAGGTTAGTGGAGTGTGGGAGGATGTATGGTTCTCCCTGCCTCTAGCTAAAAACGCAGGTCCGTCACCCTGAATTTATT
>NZ_DJDT01000169.1:0-988 GCF_002432345.1 Pedobacter sp. UBA5917 | reverse complement strand
TTATTTCAGGGTCTATCCTGCAGGAAAGATTCTTGACTTCAGTGTTTCGTCGGGTTCCGTGTTTCATCGGCTAGGGATTCTTCACTGCATTCAGAATGACAGCTTACCTACCGAACCGAATAAACCAATGAAAAGAAGTAAACTCATAATTTCCCTAAGCCTTATCGTGTTAGTGATCCTGATGGCCGGTTTTGGTGCTGATGATCCCACGGTAATCAACAGCAGGGAACGTTTGGGCGAAAAACTGTTTTTCGATCCGATCCTTTCCAAGGACAAAAGTATCAGCTGCGCTTCGTGCCATAAACCCGAATTTGCTTTTGCCGATACTGCAAGGGTTAGCCTAGGCGTTGGTGGTACCAGGGGAACACGTAATTCGCCATCGGTAACCAACTTATCGGGCCGGCCGAATCTTTTTTGGGATGGCAGGGCTGCCTCTCTCGAAGATCAGGCTTTACAACCCATCATCAATCCGGTGGAAATGAACCTGCCAATTGCTGATGCCATCGATAGGTTACAGAAAGACAAAGAATATGCGGCACTTTTTCAGAAGATTTTTAATGCACCGCCTACACAAAAGAACTTATTGCTGGCCATCGCCTCTTTCGAAAGGACTTTAGAAACCGCAAACAGCCCTTATGATCGTTACATTAATGGCGATGATAAAGCGATATCCGAAAATGCCAAACGTGGCCGCTTATTGTTTATCGGAAAAGCCAATTGTAACAACTGTCATTCGGGGGAGGATTTTACCGCCGATCGTTTTAAAGGCATAGGATTGTTTAACGATGAGGAACTGAAAGACCAGGGTAGGTTTGATGTAACAGGTAATCCCGAACATAAAGGACATTTTAAAATCCCTGGTTTAAGAAATGTTGGCATTACAGCCCCATATATGCATAACGGGATGTTTAAAACACTAAAAGAAGTAATCCAATATTATAATAACCCTGATGCGGTAATTAAAAACGGTAAAAACAGGGATCTTTCC
>NZ_DJDT01000064.1 GCF_002432345.1 Pedobacter sp. UBA5917 | reverse complement strand
TCCCGCCGATATCAGTCGATTTTTCGCCTGGCGCTTGCGGACCTTCCAGTGCGAAAGAACTTCCAACGGTTACCGTTAACCTGTCGTTCAATAACTTTTTAGATAAACCAACTTCAAGGTCTGTTTTCTGTTGAAGCGATCCGGTAGAGTAATCTTCTGATGAGTTTACCCCAAAGTTAAGCTGTACACCCTGTATCAGATCTGATGCAAGGTTGTTTAACTGTTCGGTAAGCAATTTACTAACACTCGAACGTGCGAGGGTAGAAACACCACCGCCCCCGCCTGCCAAACTCTCGAAAGGGTTATTGGCGATAAACCTGTTCAATGCCAATAAGGCAAAAACCTGTTTGTTCAGTTCGCTTTCATCGCGGTTTACGTTAATCAGCTTCGTATAAACAGTTCCGTTTAAGGCGCCGCGTTCGTTTTCAGGCAGATCGAGTTTGAAAGAAATAATCGGCTTTAACAGCTCGCCTTTCATCATCAGGTACACCTGGAAAGGTAATTTCGTTTTAGCCTGGATATTATCTGGATCGTTAATCAGATCGATAGGGGCGGCATTAACTTCGTACAATGCGGTAAGGTTAACATTTGCCGAAGTAGGTTCGCCTGTCCATACGATGGTACTTCCTTTTACCAGCTTGAAAGCTTTTTTACCCAGCGGACCAACCGATAAATTGTACGAACCATCAATAATCTCGTAACGGCCGGTTAAACTGATTTTACCGCTCGGATCCATGGTGGCATTAAGATCGGCCTCGCCTTTAATATTCAGTGCATCGCCATTTGATGGGTCAACCACCACATTAAGTTCAGCTTCCGGATCTATTTTTACCGCTGCTACAAGATTTATGCCCTTAACCGGTGATTTGCTGATGCTATCAACCTTCAAGGCTTTTTGTCCGTTAAAAGGCGGTGCATCGGCATCGATAAATTGCACAATGCCTTCCTGATCGATAATCGACGGATCGGTTGCCGGCAGGGCAAAGAAAAACTTGGTGCCTTTGTTTACATTGATATTCATGTTCACATCCGGCTGGTTTAAATCCCCGCGTACTTTAATATCGCTGGTAAGGAAAACCGTTCCATAAATCATATCGTTATCTGCCGAGGTAGAATTGATTGCCCTGAAGTTGTTCATCCTGATATCTAAACCAAAGCGATAATTTTTGAAATCGGTAGTGTAAACTTTTCCGTTGATGGTTGCCTTTTGGTTTAATGAATCGATCAGCGTAAAGTTGTTAAAACCGATACCTTCGTTCGTAAACGATATTCTTTCGTTTGGCATGCGGAAATATGAATTTACATAAGCTACTTTGAAACCTGCATTGTTGAAGGTTAAATCGCCCAATATTTTTGGTGCAGTTAGCGCCCCTTTAACGGTAAGCGCTCCGGTTAGGGTTCCTGTACCGTTTTTAAGCTGACCTGCAGATAAACTCTCGATGTTTTTCATTTCGATCTTATCGATATTGACGGTAAGATCCAGGGCACTTTGGGGTGCTGTATAGTAAAATCCATTTACCCTTAACTCGTGTACTCCTGTTAAGGCTACGTTTACTTCAAAAGCATTTTCAGTATTATTATTTACCGCCAAACGAAGGGTGCCCAATTGGTCTTTCTGGTAACGCAACTGATCGATGGTTAAGTTTGCTTCAAATTTTGGCGTACCAGCGAGGTCTTTCACGTTTGCAGTTCCGTTTAAACGGCCACCTACCAAGGTGGTATCGGTTTCGGCAAATTTGGTTAAGGTTTCCAGTTGGAAATCTTTAAACTCTACCGCTAACGGCGCATTTGGCTCGGTAGGGTTGCTGTTGATGGAAAGCGACTGGCCGCTGTTACTGATCTGGAATTGGTTAACCAATATACCCGAAGCACCAAACTGGATGTAATTATCCTGCGAAACCACCCATTTCTGATAATCGAGCAGTAGTTTCTGTGGATCTAAAGTGAATTTAAAATCTTTATTGATCGATTGGAAAGTACCACCGATTACATATTTGTTTTTAAGTTGCCTATCGCGAAGGAAGATATTAACCCCTAAATTATTGTTCGCGGCATCGCCGCTTACTTCCGTGTTGAAAAGTGCAATGGATGGACTTTGGAGGCTTTTAACCGTTAAGCTATAGTCTAATTTGTTATTGTCGTTGTTGATGTTTAAAACCGTTGTATCTACCTTAAAATCGCCATAAACCACTTGTGGGAAGTTTCCTTTGATCTGCAGACTGTCTTTTTGGGTGTCGATCAATCCATAAAACTGTGATTGTTTAAAAACGGTTAGCTCCGGAACAAAGTTTTTTAACAGTTTAGAATCGTAAATCTGCACATTAAACCTTAAGCGCTGATCGGGAACTTTGGTAACGGTACCAAAAGCATAATATTTATTGATTTCGTTGATCACTGCACTGCCAACTTTGGTTAACTGGTACTTGCCATCAATTTTAGCAGATAGTATTTCCGATTTTAAAGTGAGTTCGTTTTCGGTAGCGGTTGATTTGGCACGGATTGAAATGGTATCTACATTAATCTTTTGTTTGTCTTTTACCAGTTGAAGACCGGTAATATCGACTGAACCGTTTAAATAATCGGCATCGGCAGTGGCCAGATCTACTTTAACTACACCGGCAGCACTTAAAACGGTTGGACTAAAGTTTAAAGCCTGAAGGTTAACCTGTTTTAAATTTAAATCGGCTTTTACAGCAGGGTATTTTCCGGCCATATTAACCTTTGCATCTAAATTAAAATTGGCATTGCTATCGGGCATACTGCTTTTGATGCTAATATTCTGATTGCTGTAATTCCCCGCGAGGACTAAATTGCGGTACGTATATTTGTTGTAATAAGCACTTAATACCCTTGCATTAAATTTTGCGTTGATTTTTTTTGGATCGAGCCCGGTACCTGCAACATTTGCCTTTACCGAAATACGGCCAAGTTTAGGCTGCATTTTTAATAACCTGCCTACATTAAAGTTGTTCAGGCTAATGTCGGCCTTATAACTTTCTTTACCTTTTGGTCCGTTCATGCCTGCAACTACAATGGCGCCACCCATATCTGTATTGATATTGAGGTTGGTGTTAAAATCGGTCATGGAACCTTTAAAATTTCCTTTGGCATCAATTACATTCGGTAATTCGATTGATGGGGGTAAAGATTTTTTAGGCACAGCCACTAAAATATCGCCTTTGGTTACATGAAGTTTTTTGATGTTTAAATCCAAAAAGGTTTTTTTGATATCGGGTAGTCCTTTAGCTTTTCCACTGATATCGATCTGCGTGTTTTTTAATCCACTGATCTGTAATTTCGGGATATTCAGGTTATTTAAATAGCCGTTAACATCCGCATTTATTTTTATTTTTTCGTTACGGTAACTGGCCGGTACGGCATCGCTAAAATATCCGGCATCTTTTAAGCCAATGGTGGTATTTTTAAGGATAATGTTCAGTTTTACGCGTTCAGGATGTTTGGTTAAATCCTCCATTGAGGTAAAATTCAACTCTGTAGCATTCTCGATGGATGTATTCGGCGTTTTCAGGATGAAATTTGTGAGTTTGATCTGTTTATCGTTATACACCGCATCTCCCCGTAATTCGTCGAGCACAAAGCCGCTTTTTTCTTTTAACGATCCGTTTTTAACATTGGCTTTTATGCCTGCTGCACTATAACTCACATCGCTTGCACCCAGATTAAGCTGGTTAATTTTGAGGTGGTTAAAATCCATACCTTTCGGAGCCGGTTTAGCGCCCAGGTTATCAAACTGTACATTGTTATCTGCCAAACTGATGTTTTTGATGATCAGCCCCAATGGCGATTGTTCGGGTACTACGGTATCCTTAACTTTCTTTAAATCGTTACTTGGTGCAGGTTTAAAAGCAAAAAGGATATTCGATTTATTTAAATGTGCGTCATCAACCGCATATTTACTATTGGTTAAATCTACTTTCAGGTTTGCCATACCAAGATCATTCACATCGGCTACGGCTTTAGTGGTCGAAATCTGGTCATCATAATTCACCTTTACGTTACTGAAAACAAAGTTCTGCACTTCGATCAACGGTAATTTCCCCTGTTCTTTCTGGGTACTATCTACGCTATTGGTAATATGCTGAACAAGTTTTACCAGTGGTTTCTGCTGTAAATAACGCAGTGAAGTATTAACCAGGCTTAATTCTTTAATTACATAATGCTGGTTGGCGAGGTCGAAATCTTTGATTTTGGTTTTAAATGCGCCTAAATATAGCTTTACATCATTGCCGGCCACATCATCGCGGTAATTGATGCCGATATCTTCAAACGAAATCTTGTCAACCGAAAATTTTAGGGTAGAGGTAGTGTCTTTCTTTACCTTTTCCTCCGGTTTTTTCTGATCACTTGCAAAGGCATCAACCAGAAAAGAAAAATTAAATGTGGTATCGGGGCTTATACGCTTTACGTTGGCGCGTACGTTTTTTAGTTCAATGTTGTTGATCTCAACGGTGTTTTTCAGGAGCTTAAATAAGCTAATGTCTACCGCAAGTTTTTCTGCATATAATAAGGTATCGTGCTTGCGGTCTTCGATGTAAAATTTATTTAAAACCACATCTTTTGGCAATGCGATTTTGATGCTTTCTAAACTTACTTCTGTTTTGGTTTTGTTTTTAAGGTAGTTAATGGCTTTACCTTTAACAAAATTCTGAACCGCCGGAATATTTAAGGATAGGGCTATACCTACAACCAGGATGATGATGGAGGCAATTACCCACAATAAAATTTTGAGACTTTTACGTACGTATTTATTCAAAGCTAGGGGTGTTTGGTGTGTCAGTTAAATGCCAAAAGCATGCCATTTAAAATTAAATTTAAGGCAGTTTTTACTAAATAATACAAAAAATAACCTAAATTGTTCGCCCGCTATAAAAATTTAACATTGGCGGTGATGTAAACAGTTAAAAATGAAATCAATAAATCTAAATATATCCTTTGAGCAATATACAGGTATCACAGAATTAACATTGGCAGATAGAACGCTTTGTGAGCTTTCGGAAAAGGCTTTAAGCACTTCTTATTCACCATATTCCAAATTCAGGGTAGGTACGGCCATCCGTTTGGCTTCGGGCGAAACCATCCTGGGCAGCAATCAGGAAAACCTGGCTTATCCATCAGGACTTTGTGCCGAGCGGGTTGCTCTTTTTAGTATCGGTTCTACTTATCCGAATGCGGTAATAGAAAGCATGGCTATTACCGCACAGACCGATAATTTTGAAATTTTAAAACCGATTACCTCATGCGGGGGCTGTTTGCAGGTAATGGCAGAGTTCGAACGTAAACAAAAAGCGCCGATAGAGGTGATTTTTTATTGTTTGAACGGCGAAGTTTTAAAAGTGCCGAGTGTACAGAGTTTATTGCCTTTTGCTTTTGTTGAGGAGAGGTTGGAGCGGTAAGATCTTCCGTTATTTCGAGCGGAGTAACGCAATTCGTCATGCTGAATTTATTTCAGCATCTTTTTAGCATGAAAGACCCTGAAATAAATTCAGGGTGACGACCTCTCAGTTCCATGGTCTGTGTCACCACAAACCATGGAACTAATTATTGTAAACTGAAATGAATAAGTTTAAGAGTGGTCTGTGGTGACACAGACCACGGAGATGAGCACAGACCAAGAATATTGGCTATTTCTTCCGACCTCTGACCCCTGACCTCGGACTTTTAACTATATTTGGTTTTTTAACCACAATGAAACATCTCTACATCCTCGTTTTCTCTGCTTTTATTTCTCTTAACCTGCAGGCGCAGGGCGTACTTAAAAGTAACGCTGTTTATAAGATAACCTACTTCAGGTCTTCTGACGGAAAGCCCAAGGAAGACCGTAATCCTACTGTTGTAATGGCTTCTGTAAAGCAGAACTTGATCAGTAATGCCAGTATTTTAGACCGAAAAGCTAAATATCCTTACGAGCAGAGCATTGTAACCAAACCCGAAAATATTTTATTTCAGGTGGCAGATCTAGGTGCTAACAATCAGATTGCCACTGCCGATAGTGCTTCGATTGCTAAACAGGTTTTCGAATTTGGTACCGAAACTAAAGTAATTTTAGGCTATACCTGTAAAAAGGCTTCAACGGTGGTTAATTCGAACAGGATCGATCTGTGGTACATTAGCGATGCAGGTATTAAAGCAGCACCAACAAGTTTGGGCCAAACGCTTGGTTTGGTTTTGGAGCAGGTACGTAATGGAAACAGTTATGTAACTGCCACAAAAATTGAAGAAGTAAAGAAAGTACAACCAATTGACCTTACAAAAATTAGTGGTAAGCTAACGGATGGTTTAACCTATAAAGATCTGCTTTGGAAAAGTAGATTTACCACTTTAACCGTTTTCAACAACGAACAGATCAACTTTATTGATAAACCACAATCAACCGATTCTATATTCCGCTTTGCGGGTGGAACGGTTATCGCCCGGAAAGTTAAATTCCCTGAACTGGCCAACCCAAATGTTTTTGTTGATTTAACGGAACAATCGAACGGCGATGCCTACGACAGGACAGGCTCCGTATTTATTATCCCCACTGATAAAACAATCAGTTTAATGGATGCGCTTAAAAACTCGGTTAAAGAACTGCCGGTTTACGACAATGGAAACGGCAAAAAATACCAGGGCGTTGTGGCCACTGCAAATTATAACCCGGTAATTGAGCTGATGCGCTTTTTTACGCCATTTGGCGTGGGTAAATACAATACCTTAAAACTGAAAGATAAAAACTGGGCAGAGAAAGTATATTACCGTCAGGATGTTTCGGAGTTATTCCCATTGGTAAATGGAAAGGAAGTTTGGGTAGCTGTTTTTATCGGTAATTATGATAAAGGTGGGCACAAGGTTTCGTTAAACATCACCCTACATAACGGCGGAAGACCAAAAGAAGCTAAAGAAACGATTTTACCTTTGTTTAATTCTACAAATGTAATGGAAATGGCCGGACAGGAATATGCTACCATGTTCAGCAGTGAAAAAGGACTTGAAGTTTCTTTCACTCTGGCAAAAGATTTAAAGGATGTAAAACTGCGTTACATCACCACCGGACATGGCGGCTGGGGAAATGGTGATGAGTTTGTACCGAAGAAAAATACCATCTGGCTGGATGAAAAAGAAGCTTTTGCTTTTACACCATGGCGACAGGACTGCGGATCATACCGTTTATCTAATCCGGCTTCGGGCAACTTCGAAAGCGGACTGTCTTCATCTGATTTGAGCCGTTCTAACTGGTGTCCGGGTACGGTTACCAATCCGAACTGGATCAGTTTGGGCGATTTAAAAGCCGGAACACATACCATTAAGGTAACCATCCCGATGGGTAAACCCGAAGGCGGCAGCTCCAGTGCCTGGAATGTTTCAGGTGTGCTGTTGGGGACGGAATAACTAATCGGTCTGTCATCCTGAGTGCAACGAAGGATCTTTAATATTTATTCTTCGTGTATCTTCTTAAATCTGTGGAAACAAATTTGCGATGAGGTTCCCACAGATTTCTCTGATTAGCGCAGAAGAGTTTTTGATAAAATGCGTCTTGTCATCCTGCGTATAGCCGAAAAATATTTTTATTCGGTTAGTTTTTTACCATATAAGGCATTTAAGAAAATATAAGCTCAAATTGCTTCATATTTTATGCTTAGTTCTACTAATTTCTAATGGTAACCGTTTATTTTTTTGCATCTTGAAATCTTTAAATAGTAGTACAATAATTGTTTTTAAACCTGATTGCAGCGGTATCCCCTAATTTTTCATTAGGGATATAGCGTAAAGCAGGAGCTTACACCTAATATATGCTGCATACCCTGCTTTTCTGGTATCTTTTCATCAAGTTTCTGATCTTGAAATGTGAATAACCTCACTTCATTCTGTGCAATCATTTTTATTATATTTACGGCTGCCAATTTTTGTAAATAAATGAGTGAAGAATTAGATCAAAACGTAAACGAAGAGCACAAACATACCATAACCCCAATTAACGGTTTATACGAAAACTGGTTTCTCGATTATGCGTCTTATGTAATTCTCGATAGGGCTGTTCCGCACATCCACGATGGTTTAAAACCTGTTCAACGCCGCATTATGCATTCCTTAAAGGAAATGGATGACGGGCGTTTTAATAAAGCGGCCAACGTAATCGGTAATACAATGAAGTACCACCCGCATGGTGATGCTTCTATTGGGGATGCGATGGTGCAGATCGGGCAAAAAGATCTGTTAATCGATATGCAGGGTAACTGGGGCGATCCGGTTACGGGCGATAGTGCTGCGGCACCACGTTATATCGAGGCACGTTTGTCAAAATTTGCCAACGAAGTGGTGTTCAACCCGGATACTACCGAGTGGCAGTTGAGTTATGACGGACGTAACAACGAGCCGATTACCTTACCGGTTAAATTCCCGTTATTGCTTGCGCAGGGCGCCGAAGGTATTGCGGTAGGTTTGGCCACCAAAGTAATGCCGCACAACTTTATCGAACTGCTGGATGCCTCGATAGAAGCATTACAAGGCGTGCGCCCGAATATATTGCCCGATTTTTTTACGGGTGGTATGGCCGATTTTTCGAACTATAACGAAGGGCAGCGCGGAGGTAAGATTCGTGTACGTGCAAAAATTACAGAGAAGGATAAAAAAACTTTGGTGATTACCGAAGTTCCTTTCAGTACCACAACGGGATCAGTGATCGATAGTATTTTATCGGCCAATGATAAAGGCAAGATCAAGATCAAAAAGATCGAGGATAATACTGCGGCCAATGTAGAAATCGTGGTGCACCTGGCACCTGGTATTTCGCCCGATGTAACCATCGATGCACTTTATGCTTTTACGGCATGCGAAGTATCTATTTCTCCAAATACCTGTATCATTCAGGGAGATAAGCCACACTTTTTAAGTGTGAACGATATCCTGATCGAAAACACAAAACACACCAAAAGTTTACTAAAAAAAGAACTCGAAATCCGTTTGCACGAACTGCAGGAAAAGATTTTCTTCAGTTCGTTATTAAAAATATTTATTCAGGAGGGGATGTACAAAAATCCTGAATATGAAAATTCGAGCAATTTCGAAACAGTGGTAGAGGTTTTACATATTTTGTTCGATCCTTTTAAACCCTCACTTTACCGCGAGATTTTGCCAGAGGATTTCAAGAAACTGATCGATAAGCCGATGAGTAGCATCACCCGTTTTGATGTGAAAAAGGCCGATGAGCAGATGAAGAACCTGGAGGATGAAATTAAAGTGGTTAAAAACCATTTAAAACACCTTACAGAATATGCGATTGCCTGGTACCAGAAACTGAAAGATAAATACGGAAAAGGCAGGGAACGTAAAACTGAAATCCGTTTGTTCGACCGTGTAGAAGCTTCGAAAGTAGCATTGGCCAACGTAAAGCTGTACATGAACAAAGAGGACGGGTTTATCGGAACAGGATCGGGATTAAAGAAAGATATACACGTTGCCGACTGTTCGGATATTGATGAGGTAATTGTTTTCCGTGAAGATGGAAAATGCATCATTACGAAAGTTGCCGATAAAACCTTTGTGGGTAAAAACATTATACACGCACAGGTATTTAAGAAAAATGACGAGCGTACCATTTACAACATGATCTACAAAGATGGAGCTAGTGGTACGGCATATATTAAAAGATTTGCAGTGGTAGGGGTAACCCGTGATAAGGAATACGATTTAACCAAGGGCTCGAAAGCCTCGAAAGTATTGTATTTTACACCAAACCCTAATGGTGAGGCCGAAGTGGTAAATGTTGCACTAAAACCGCATTCTAAACTGCGTAAACTTCAGTTTGATCTCGATTTTGCAGAAGTGGCCATTAAAGGCCGTGGTTCGCAGGGGAATATCGTTTCGAAATACCCGGTAAAGAAAATCGTACTGAAAAGCAAAGGGGTTTCTACCTTATCGGGACTGAAGATCTGGTATGACGACCTGTTGAAACGTTTAAATGTTGACGGACGTGGAAAATACCTTGGCGAATTTGATGGCGACGACCGTATTTTACAGGTACATAAAGATGGTTACTACGAGCTAAGTTCTTTCGAACTGAGCAATCACTTTGATGACGGTTTGCTTCTGATCGAGAAATTTGATCCGGAGAAAACTTTTGCCGCTGTACATTTTGAAGGTAAGGCGCAGAACTATTTCATTAAACGTTTTGTGTTCGAACTGCAGGCCAATGGTAAGAAAACCATTTTTATCAGTGAAGAGCAGAAATCGAAACTATTGCACTTAACTTCTAACCCTGGGGCAAAAGTTATTGTTGATGTGCTGAAAGGTAAAACACAGATTCCGGAAACATTGGATTTAGTGCTTTCCGAACTGATCGATGTTAAAGGCCTAAAAGCGAACGGAAACCGTTTATCACCGCACGATATCCAAAAAGTAACACTGGAAGAGCCTGAAATTGAAGAAGAAGAGATTGAAGAGCCAGTTGCAGATGAGGGTGAAGATGATGGGCCGGTTGATGAAGAAAATGCATCTGAAGGAAATACACCGGAAGAGGAAACAGCAGTTGAGGCCGAAACAGAGACCGAAGTAACGGATACCGAGATAACAGAAAAGCCCGTAGCCGAAAAGCCAAAACCAAAATTCGAACGTACAGAACCTGCTGCCAAGGTTGAAAAACCTGAAACAGTAGAAAAACCTGTAGTTGAAAAAGCAAAAGAGGAGCCCGCTAAAAAAGAAGAAGCGAGCGCAGAAGAACAGGCTAAAACAGAAGATAAACCAGTAAAAAAGATTGATTTGGAAATCACCAATCCGGATGATATCGATATGGATGATAAAGGGCAGTTGGGGTTGTTTTAGGTATTAGATGATCAACATTCTGAAATCCGTCACCCTAAATAATCCGTCATCTCGACTGAAGCGTAGCGGAACGGAGAGATCTATCTCGAGATAGATTTAGCTTCGCTGAGCCTTCGGGTTTTCGACTACGTTGCACTCCGCTCGAAATGACGACTTTTCTCCTGCAAATCGTCATCCTGAACTTGTTTCAGGATC
>NZ_DJDT01000234.1 GCF_002432345.1 Pedobacter sp. UBA5917 | reverse complement strand
GGCTGCTCCACAATAGCCCATACTAGCACGTAAACCGCCAATGTACTGATACATTACTTCGGCCAAAGTACCTTTAAACGGTACACGACCTACAATACCTTCGGGAACCAGTTTTTTAATATCATCTTCTACATCCTGGAAATAACGGTCTTTCGAGCCCTGTTCCATGGCTTCGATAGATCCCATACCACGGTACGATTTAAATTTACGTCCTTCGTAGATGATGGTTTCGCCAGGTGATTCTTCTACCCCGGCAAATAACGAACCTGCCATTACCGTACTTGCACCCGAGGCAATTGCTTTGGCAATATCGCCAGTGTGTTTAATACCACCATCGGCAATAACTGGTACACCGGTACCTTTTAATGCTTTGGCACATTCGTAAACAGCATATAATTGGGGAACACCAACACCGGCGATAATCCTGGTGGTACAGATAGAACCCGGGCCAATACCTACCTTAACGGCATCAGCACCAGCTTCGGCAAGGAATTTTGCAGCAGCACCGGTAGCAATATTACCAACAATAACCTGTAAATCAGGATATTTTGCTTTAACTTCTTTTAATTTATCAACCACACCTTTCGAGTGACCATGGGCGGTATCGATGGTAATTACATCAACGCCTGCTGCAACCAAAGCGTCAACCCTTTCAATGGTATCGGCAGTTACACCAACCGCTGCGCCTACGCGTAAACGCCCGCGCTCATCTTTGCAGGCAACAGGATAGTTTTTAACTTTCGAAATATCTTTAAAGGTAATTAAACCGCTTAGGTAACCATCTTTACTTACTACCGGAAGCTTCTCGATTTTATGGTTCTGAAGAATTTCTTCTGCCTGTACCAAAGTAGTGCCTTCTGGTGCAATGATTAAATTTTCTTTCGTCATTACCTCTGAAACAGGTCTTTTCATATCCTTCTGAAAGCGCAGATCCCTGTTTGTAATAATACCAACCAATTTATTATCGCTGCTTACCACCGGGATACCACCTATTTTGTGCTCTTTCATAATTTTGAAAGCATCGGCCACAACAGCTGTTTCCAATAGGGTAACAGGATCCTGGATCATACCACTTTCAGAACGTTTTACCTTACGTACCTCAGCAGCTTGTCTTTCAATAGTCATGTTTTTGTGCAACATGCCGATACCACCATTCTGTGCAATGGCAATGGCAAGCTCAGCTTCTGTTACAGTGTCCATTGCTGCAGAAATCAACGGAACGTTAAGTTTGATTTTTTTGGTTAAAAAAGTGGATGTATTTACTTCACGGGGCAGAATTTCTGAATATGCCGGTACCAAAAGTACATCGTCGTAAGTTAAACCTGTGGCAATAAATTTTGTGGAATCGAGTTGCATAGCAAATAAATTAGGATTTATTATTTGCCAGGCAAAGATACGGAAATAACACGAAAATAAAAGCATAATGATAAAAATGCTTAAATATTGAGCTTGTCTGACAATTGTGTTAAAAGCGGCTCGAACATTTTCTACTTGAAAGAAAGGAAGTATATGATTTATTTGGACTAGACTTTAAATAACAAGATCATTAAAAGCTGGATATCAAAAAACAGACCTTTAATAAACGGGTTATAAAGTTTCGATTATTTCTAAAATTGAAAGATTGTATTTATAATTGCACTAACCAATAAACTATTTATATAATGCAGAAAAATGCTCTCAAATTTCTGATCTTAATGCTTTGCATTGGGATTGGAAATCTCTATGCCCAAACGGGCCAAAATGTAAAAAGGGAATTTAAATTCGGAAAAATTGCCCCTGCAGAATTTGAAACGAAAGTTTCAGGTCGGGATTCTTCAGCCTCAGCCATTAAATTGTTTGATGTAGGCGAATGTTATTTCGAAATCAGTCCTTCTTCAAGCGGTTTTATCTATGTTTTCGAAAGGCACATCCGTTATAAGATCCTGAACAAAAATGGTTATGACCTGGCGAATTTTAAGGTAGAGCTGTACAAAAGCAGCGGATCGGCAAAAGAAGACCTTAACTACATGGATGCGGCAACCTATAACATGGTTGATGGCAAAATGGTAACGAGTAAACTAAACAAGGACGCCAAATTTACCGAGGAGTTTAATAAAAACTATGTGATCAAAAAATTTGCCCTTCCAAATGTAAAAGAAGGATCGATCATCGAATTTAAGTACAGGATCAAATCAGATTTTATTTTTACCCTGAGGGGCTGGAAATTCCAGTCCAGTGTTCCAACACTCTGGTCGGAATATAATGTGAGGATACCGGAATATTTCAACTATAAAATCAATATGAGCGGTTATTACCAGGTAGATCACCCGCTCCACCAAAATGTGAATGCATCATACATACCCGGTGTAAGCTCAAACGCAGTATACGATAAATATTGCGTGGCCAATATTCCGGCTTTAAAGGATGAACCCTATGTTACCACAATGGATGATTACAATCCAAAAATTGAATTTGAGCTAAGGGCAACCAACTTCCCTGGCGATGTTTACCGCGATTACAATGGCTCATGGTCCAAAATCATCAATGACCTGGCACAGGATGAAAACTTTGGCGCATATATCAATAAAAACAGCTACGCAAAATCGGTGCTTCCGGGCATTTTAAAAGGAGAAAAAGATACACTGGCAACTGTTAAACTTATTTTAAACTACGTTAAAAACAATGTAAAATGGGATAAACACTATTCGAAATATTCGGATGGAACCAATCCTAAAACCCTCTTCGAAAAGAAAACCGGTTCATCGGGCGATATCAACCTGGCGCTGTTAAGCTTATTAAAAGAGGCAAAAATCGAAGCTTATCCGGTGCTGATCAGCACAAGGGAAAATGGGATGCATCCCGGTTATCCATTGATATCGGCATTTAACAATGTTATTGCTGTTACACAGATTGGGAACCAACTGTATTTCCTCGATGCTACCGATAAGGATCTGCCTGCAGGGATGCTGGATTATGAAAACCTGAGCCACCAGGGGTATTATATTGATTTCAAAACCTTCAATGGAAAATGGCTTTCTACTGAACCTAGTATTGCAAGTGAAAAGATTTTTGTGTACAATATGGTGCTCGATAAAGAGCATAAACTATCGGGAAAAATCAACCAGTATTCAAAAGGATATTCAGCTTTAAACCTGCGTAATAAATACCGCAAAACCAATAACGAAACCGAATTTATCAAAGGTTTCAAGAAAGATAAAACCGGTTTGGAAGTTTCTGCCTATAAAATAGACAACCTGGATAACCTTGATGAGCTGCTAAGCGAAAGCATGGATGTAGTGATTGAGGACAATGTAGAAGAAGCAGGCAACCTGGTATATTTTACCCCTCTCCTTTTCGAGCGGACAAAAGAAAACCTGTTCAAATTGGAGGAACGCAAATTCCCTGTTGATTTTGCCTATCCATTTAAAGAAAGTTACCGCATTACGGTAAATTTCCCTGAAGAATACGAGATTGACAAACTTCCAAAAGGCGGTATTTACAAACTTCCGGAAGAAAATGGCACGTTCACCATCAACTACATATCAGAGGGCAAAACCCTTATGGTAAAAAGTACCATTAATGTTAATAAATCATTTTATACCCCGGAAGAGTATTTCGATTTAAAAGAATTGTTTAAAGCTGTGGTAGAAAAACAGGCCGAGCAGATTGTATTTAAAAAGAAAGGCTAATGAAATACTATTTAAGTTTAGCACTTGGTCTACTGGCAATGGGCAGTGCATTTGCACAAACAGATTATGATGTGGCCAAAATCCCCGAAAACCTAAAAACAGATGCTGTTGTGGTGATCAGGAATGAAGAATCTTTTTTTGATGTAAAAGGTTTGGGCGCTGCAAGAATGGATTACAAGGTGGCCATAACCATTTTGAACAAGGCCGGTGAGGAATACGGTGAAATGGCCGAGGTTTATGATAAATTCAGCAGCATTTACAATATCAAAGCCACGCTTTACGATGGTAATGGTAAAAAAGTTAAGGATTATAAGAGTTCCGATATTAAAGACCAGAGCCTGATCTCGGATTTCTCGATATTTGAGGATAACAGGTTAAAACTTTTGAAATTCGTAAGTGTAAATTATCCCTATACAATAGAATATAGTTACAGCCATGATTATAATGGATTGCTTTCTTTTCCCTCGTGGCGCGATATTAAAGGTTTTGGCGTATCGGTAGAAAAATCGGCCTACACTATTCAAAAGGCAAAAAACTATAAAATGCGCTACCTTACCAGCCGTAATCTACCTACGGATTCGGTAATTGTAGGGGAAAAGGTGCAGTATAAATGGAAAAGCGCCAATGTTGCCGCTATTGCCAGCGAGCCTTTAAGTACAGGAATAGATAATGTTTCAGCATGGGTTAAAGCCTCCCCTAACCAGTTCGAGTACGATGGTTCATCAGGAAATTTCGATAACTGGCAAAATTTCGGTTCATGGTTATATAACCTGAACCAGGGAGGAAACAAATTGCCGGAAGCCACCAAGATAATGGTGCAGAATTTGATTAAAGATGCCAAAACACCTAAAGAAAAAATCAGGATATTATATAACCACTTGCAGCAGAATACCCGTTATGTAAGCGTTCAATTGGGAATTGGTGGTTTTAGACCTATTTTGGCCGAAAAAGTAGCACAGGTAAACTATGGTGATTGTAAAGCACTGTCTAATTACATGAAAGCCCTACTTAATGAAGCGGGCATAGCCTCAAATTTAATTGTAATCGGAAACGATATGCCAAGCTTAAACCCTAATTATTCGAGCATGGGGCAGGCAAACCACATGATTTTATGTGTACCAATGGCAAAAGATACCACCTTTTTAGAATGTACAAGCCAGTACAAACCGATGGGCTTTGTGGGTTACAGCAATTCGGACAGGAATGTATTGATGGTTACCGAAACCGGCGGAAAAATTGTGCATACCCCAGCCTATAATCCAAAAGAGAATTATCAGATCAGAAAAACAAAAATTACCCTGGCCGAAGATGGTACTGCTAATTCGGAAATCAGATCTACTTACGGTAATGCCCAGTTTGAAGAAAATTTCTCGATGACACTCATGGAGCCTGTTGAACTTAGGAAAAAAATTATCGAAGATAGCCCGATCCCTGTAGCAGAGTTAACGAGTTACAAATATGTACAGCCCGATAAAACGGTGCCCGTGCTTACGGAAGAGATCCATTTTAAAACCAACCCGATATTAACCAAGGGAGGCGACAAGTTATTTTTGGTGGTCAACCAGATTAACCGCCGCGAAAGTGTTCCGCTTAAAGTAGAAAACCGGAAGACCTATTTTGCTGTTCCTTTTGGTTATAATGATGATGATGAAATCAGTTACATCCTGCCTAAGGGTTATAACGTAGAGTTTTTACCAAAAGACATCACCATTACCTCAGAATTTGGATCGTATACAGCAAAATTTAGCGTAAAAGACAATATCATTGTGTATAACCGTACACAAACCATGAACAATAAAAAGTATGCACCAGAAAAATATGGTGAATACGTCGATTTTTATAAAAAGATTTACCAGGCCGATAAACAAAAGGCCGTTTTAGCAAAAACCTTATAATATGATTACTGAAAATCAATATTTTGATGGCGATGTAAAATCGTTGGGTTACGAAACCACCGAAGGAAAATCGACCGTTGGGATTATAAATCCGGGAGAGTACACCTTTGGAACGGCCCAAAAAGAAATTATGCACGTGATAGAAGGTGAACTGGAAGCACTGCTTCCCGAAAGTTCTGATTGGCAAACCATCAAAGCGGGCAGTAACTTCGAAGTACCTGCAAATGCATCATTCAAAGTTAAAGCAGCTGTACAAACGGCATATTTATGCCAGTATAGGTAGCTAAACTTTAAAGGCCGTCATCTCGACCGAAACGCAGTGGAGCGCCCGTTGCACTCCGCTCGAAATGACGACCTTTTGTGTCCTTATTTACTTCTTCCCAATCACTACTTCCGTAAAATGCTCTGTAGTGAAATATTTGTTGGCCAATGCCAGTAGCTCTTGAGCAGTAATGTTTTTCACGGTCTCAATATACTTGGCATAATAAGCATAGTCTAAGCCCGAGAAATAAATATTCTTAAACTTATCGGCATGTGAGAACACATTTTCCAAACTACCCAACATCGATCCCAACATATAATTCCGAACCAGGTTGAGTTCCTCTTCGCCGATCAGTTCATTTTTCAGGATATCAATTTCCTTATAAATTTCTGTTAAAGCCGCAGCGCAAACATCTGCTCCTACTTCGGTGGCAATAAAAAGATAACCAGCCTGTTGTAACGATGAAATACCCGAACCAATGCCATAAGTGTAGCCTTTATCTTCACGGATATTGTTCATCAAACGCGATCCAAAATAGCCACCCAAAACCGTATTTAAAATCTGGAGTCCCGAAAAATCTTCATGTTTGCGGTTAATGGCCAATTGTCCGATCCTGATCGCAGATTGTAACGCTTCCGGTTTCTCGGTATAAATCACCTTTTTTTCTGTTGCGGTGAAGTTGAAACTGTTTTTTACCGCATTGCTTTTTTCCCAATCCTGTCCAAAAGTATCATTCAGCAAGTTAAAAGCTGCATCGTCAAACTTTCCTGAAACTACAATAGTGCAGTTATTCGGCGCATAAGCAGCTTTAAAATACTCGATCAGGTCTTCGCGTTTTAATGCATCGTAATGTTCAGCTTTTATATTTACGCCATAAGCAGTGTCGCCAAATAAAGCATGGGCAAATTCCTTTCTCGAAAGAATATCGTTCTTTTTTAGGTTTACCTGAAGTTTTTGCTTCTGGTTCTGGATATAAATATCAAGTTCGTGCTGTGGGAACTGGCTGGCCGATAAAACATCCTTAACAATCGGCAGTACCGAATGCAGGTGTTTATTTAAAGTATACAGCGTAACCAGCGATTGATCCTGCACATATTCTGTTTGAAAAAAGGCACCGTAAAAATCAATCTGTTCAGCTATTTCCTTTGAAGTTAATTTATTCGTTCCGTTATTGATCAGTGTGCTCACCGCTATGGCCTGTAAGGGTTTTTCGAGTTTCCAGTTTACGTTTTCAAAAATAAATTCGATACGTACCAGGTCCTGCTCGCCAGAATAAATGGTAAAAACGGGAACACCGTTATCCAGCACCTTTTTGTCTGGCTGGATAAAATTTATAGTCGATACCTGCTTAAAATCAGGCGCCTGTTGTCTGTTAAGCATTTTCTTCAGTTAAATAATATAAAGTTGATGATGAATTAGGGTTAAAAGCTTCGTTAGAAATACGCTTGATATCTTCTGCTCCAACTTTTAAAAATGCTTCAGTTTCATTGTTCAATAAAGCAGCATCGCCCAGTAGTTCGTAATAGGCTAAATTCATGGCTTTATCCAATAAACTCATTTCTGAAAAAACCAGTACCGATTCTACCTTATTTTTTACCTTGGTTAGCTCGATATCGGAAACCAGTTCTGCTTTTAGCTTATCCAGTTCGGCCCAAATTGCTTTTTCTGCAGTTGCTACCGTAACACCTTTTATCAATTTACCTTCAACAATAAATAAACCCGGATCTAAACTGCTTGAGATGTAGGCATTGATATCGCTAAAAAGCTGTTGTTCCTTTAACAGGCTGTTATATAAACGTGAAGATTGTCCGCGCGATAAAATATCCGATAACAGATCGAAAGCATAATAATCATCATTTAAACGCCCCGGCATTTTAAAAGCCATATAAATTGCATTTAAGGGCACATTTGCTTTAACTGTTTCCTGTCTCGCTTCCGTTTGCGGTGCCTCCTGAACTAAATCACGGTTATACTTTTCTCCTGCCGGGATAGGTTCGAACCACTTTTCGGCCAGTTTTTTAACATCCTCTGTTTTTACATTTCCACCCACTACCAAAATGGCATTCTGTGGTGTATAGTGTTTTTTGAAAAATGCTTTTACATCATCCATCGTGGCATTTTCAATGTGCGAAAGCTCTTTTCCTATGGTTGCCCAACGGTAAGAATGTTTTTTATAAGCCAAAGGACGCAATTTTAACCAAACATCGCCATAAGGCTGATTAAGATAACGTTGCTTAAACTCTTCGCATACCACATTCCGCTGTGTATCTAAACTTTTTTCAGAAAAAGCAAGACTCAGCATGCGGTCGCTTTCCAACCAAAATGCTGTTTCTATATTTTCGGCAGGCAGTGTAATGTAATAATTGGTAATATCATTGCTGGTAAAAGCATTGTTCTCGCCGCCTACCCTTTGCAAAGGCTCATCATAACTTGGAATATTTACCGATCCACCGAACATTAAATGCTCAAATAGGTGTGCAAAACCGGTTTTTTCAGGGTCCTCATCACGGGCACCCACATCATATAAAATATTTAAAACTGCCATTGGGGTTGTAGCATCTTCATGTACTAAAACCTTTAACCCATTGGCCAGTGTAAAACGATTAAAATCTACCATATCTAATTTTAGAACCGTAAAGATATTATTTTAAGCCAAAACGCAAGATGGAAAATGATGGAGAACGTAAAATGGCAAATGATGGACAATTTAAGGGGCTTATGGATGATGGAAGATGGATAATGGATGACGGAAGACGAATTCTGCACGCAGCGGTGTAATCTGCGGGAAACAATTATGCAATGGAAAATGTAAGATGGGTAATGTAGGATGGAAAATGACCTCTGCATGCATCACAGTAATCTGCGGGAAACAATTATGCACCCAGGTGATGATGGAGATGACTTTCTTGAACTGCTATATTCAAAGTGGTAGGATCCTAACCCTTTCCTTTTGCTCGTCAATAATGATAAGTGCACCTTTATTTAAAACATTACTATATTTTTTAAATATTGGAATAACTAAAGCTTCAAGATGCTTAACCGTAACATTCTGTGTGCGTACCTGAATTACGCTCGGCGCTTCGGCTTTGGAAAGCGCAAGTGCAGTACCAAAATCAAGATCATGCGTAAAAACAATATGTTCATTATCTCTCGCCCAATTCATTAAATCTGCATCCGGTGCATTAAAAGCTCCAATTTTCGTCCAGTGTACTGCCTGTATATTATTTTTATCAAAAACCTGCTCCCATTCAGGCGACAGATTCATATCAATTAATATTTTCAAACCGCAACAGGAACTTCAATTTCTTCTGAACGCCACGAAGCATAAGATAGTGCCTGAAGAAGGTCTTCCTCTTCAAGATAGGGATATTGACTTATAATTTCTGCAGCCGACAAACCTGAAGCATATAAACCTATAATGGTACCCACAGTTACCCTGAGTCCGCGGATACAAGGCTTCCCCCCCATTTGATCAGGGTTCAAGGTAATTCTATCTAAATGTTTCATAATTTTCTGCTTATTTCAAATATAATTATAATGTACCAACTTACCTACAAATTAATTGTTGCCCAATTGTTAAATTAAAGTTTTATCATTGCTTTTAACATCCAACAGCCCAGTTTTATTTACATTTGTATATGCAAACTGCAGATTTATTAAAACGTGCCTTAAATTTTGAATTTCTTTCACAAGAAGAAGGCGTATACCTATACCACCATGCCGATACAGCATCTTTGATGTTTGTAGCCAACGAGCTAAGAAAAATCCAGGTGCCCAGCGGCAAGGTAACCTGGCAGATTGATCGTAATGTAAACACCACAAACGTTTGCATCGCCAACTGTAAATTCTGTAACTTTTTCCGCAGACCTGGTCACGACGAAAGTTATATTACTGATATCGAAACCTATAAGGTAAAAATTGAAGAAACTTTCCGTTTGGGAGGCGATCAATTGTTATTACAGGGAGGTCACCATCCCGATTTAGGTCTGGCCTTTTATGCCGATCTATTTAAAAAATTGAAAGAATTATATCCCGATTTAAAACTTCACGCTTTAGGTCCGCCCGAAATTGCGCATGTGGCCAAATTGGAAGGGATGACACACACCGAGGTATTAAAGGTTTTAAAAGAAGCCGGAATGGACTCTTTACCAGGTGCCGGTGCCGAAATTTTAAATGACCGGGTGAGGCGTTTAATTTCTAAAGGTAAATGCGGCGGACAGGAATGGCTGGATGTAATGCGTGCTTGTCACCAGTTAGATATCACCACCTCTGCTACGATGATGTTCGGCCATGTTGAAACCATCGAAGAGCGTTTCGAACATTTGGTTTGGATCCGTCAGGTACAGAGCGAAAAACCTGCTGATGCAAATGGATTTTTGGCCTTTATTCCATGGCCTTTCCAGGATGATGGTACGTTATTAAAAAGACTTCGCGGAATCAGCAACAATGTAACCGCTGATGAATATATCCGTATGATTGCCCTGAGCCGCATTATGCTGCCCAATATTAAAAATATTCAGGCCAGCTGGTTAACCGTTGGAAAAACCACTGCCCAACTTTGTTTACATGCAGGTGCAAACGATTTCGGATCAATCATGATCGAAGAAAACGTAGTATCGGCTGCTGGTGCGCCACACCGTTTTACCGCAAATGGTATTCAGCAATCAATCAAGGCTGCAGGTTTCGAACCACAGTTACGAGGACAAAAATACAATTACAGGGATTTGCCAGAGCATTTGGAAGAACAGGTGATTACTTATTAGAAAACAAAAAGCCTCTATTTAAAAAGGCTTTTTGTTTTATATGTGTCTAGTTCTGAAATAAGTTGACACAAAAG
>NZ_DJDT01000027.1 GCF_002432345.1 Pedobacter sp. UBA5917 | reverse complement strand
TCGTACCTCGCAATGACGGACTACACAAACAATAAATGATACAATTACTTGCCCCAACCCACTGGAAAGATTACGAACTGATAGATTGCGGGGATTTTGAAAAATTAGAACGTTTTGGAAACGTAATCCTCATCCGTCCTGAACCGCAGGCCGTATGGAAAAAAACATCATCGGAGCAGGACTGGAAAAAAACGGCCAACATTACTTTTAGGGGCCGTTCGGCTACTTCGGGCGAGTGGGTTAAGAAAAATCAATCTATTCCCGACCGCTGGCATGTAGAATACAAAAACAATGAGGTTGCCATTAAACTCCGTTTGGGTTTAACTTCTTTTAAACATGTTGGTGTTTTCCCTGAGCAGGCGGTAAACTGGGATTTTATCTCATCATCGATCAAGAAATTTAAAACACCACAGCCAAAGGTTTTAAACCTTTTCGCTTATACCGGTGCAGCATCATTAATTGCAAATGCAGCCGGTGCAGATACTACACACGTTGATTCTATTAAACAGGTGGTTACCTGGGCAAATGAAAACCAGGAACTTTCGGGTTTGAAAGATACCCGCTGGATGGTTGAAGATGCCCTGAAATTTGTTAAGAAAGAACTGAAAAGAGGCAAGAAATATAATGGTATCATCTTAGATCCGCCAGCTTATGGCCACGGGCCAAATGGCGAAAAATGGAAACTGGAAGATCATATCCAGGAAATGATGCAGGATGTAGTACAGTTATTGGATGAAAAAGAACATTTTCTGATCCTGAATACCTATTCGCTTGGTTTTTCTTCAGTAATTGTAGAAAATTTAATCCGCACTTCATTCCCTTCGGTTAAAAACCTCGAAACCGGAGAACTTTATTTGCAGGCAACCTCTGGTATTAAATTACCATTGGGTGTTTTTGGTAAATTCTGTAATGTGTAAATGTTGATTACTTTATTTTAAACTTTCATATTTCCGCCCTACTTTCATCGGTCCGGAAAAAGACTAAATTTTAATTATCTAATATATCTATGAAATTCCCTCAATTAGCAGGCACCCTAATACTTGGTTTTGCCGCAATCAGCTTGTTCGCCAACTGTAATTCGGATGGTAAGGGCGGCGGTGTTGGTAAAATTTTCTCATCTGATACCACTAAAAAGAAAACAGATTCAACAGTAAACGTAATGAAACCTGTTGATCCGAAACTTTACGACTCATTGGTTAAAAAACTGGCCAATGGTGATACCACCGGAAAATGGCCGGTAAAAAAACAGCCATATCCATTAGCAGGAGCCATTTTACCATTTAAACGCATTGTAGTTTATTATGGAAACCTGCACTCGAAAAAAATGGGCGCTTTGGGCGAATATGCACCTAAAGAAATGTGGCAACGCTTAAATGCAGAAGTTAAACATTGGGAAAAAGCCGATCCAACTACCCCTGTACAACCAGGTTTACACTACATTGCTGCCGTAGCAAGCGGAACACCCGGTAAAGATGGAAAATACATTAACAGAATGGGTAATAAACAGATCGATTCTGTTTTATCAATCGCTAAAATGCAACCGAATACCATTGTGTTTTTAGATCTTCAGGTAGCATTGAGTACCATTAAAGCAGAATTACCACATATCGAAAAATACCTGGAACTACCTTATGTACATTTAGGTATCGATCCTGAATTTTCGATGAAAGATGGTTCGTTACCAGGCAAAAAAATCGGAACCTACGATGCTGCCGATGTAAATTATGTTACCCAATACCTGGCCGATATTGTTAAAAAACATAACCTGCCTCCAAAAGTATTTGTATTACACCGTTTTACAAAAAAAATGGTTACCAACTCAGCAAGTATTAAACTCCGTCCGGAAGTACAGGTTGTAGTGCACATGGATGGATGGGGCGAGCCAGAACTGAAAAAGGGAACCTACCGCCACTTTGTGCAGGGAGAACCGGTACAGTTTACGGGCTTTAAGCTGTTCTATAAAAATGACCTTAAAAAAGAGCCAAAGCGTTTAATGACGCCGGAAGAGCTTTTAAAGCTTACACCAAAACCGATATATATCCAATATCAATAAACGAGAAATCCCCCGATGTAAAATCGGGGGATTTTTTTATCCTTTTTTTCAACAGAAAAACGTTATTTGTTTGCTGTATTCCTTATAAATCCTATATTGATCTACTGTAAGTCAAACATTTACAACTTGCAGGAATAAACTGTCGTTAACCATACCTTCATTATTAAAAAAAACGTTTGTTTTGATTAACAGAGTTGGTATAGATTTTATATTTATATAAGTAGGATTATGCAAACAGCAACATTTGGCGGAGGCTGCTTTTGGTGCACCGAAGCCGTTTTTCAAACGTTGAATGGAGTAAGCCAGGTTACATCGGGCTATATGGGGGGAGAATTAAAACATCCAACTTATATGGAAATATGTAATGGAGATACCGGGCATGCAGAAGTGGTACAGATCACTTTTGATGAAAATGTGATATCTTTTGCCGAGCTATTACTCATATTTTTTAAAACCCATAACCCTACCACCTTAAACAGGCAGGGGAACGATATGGGTACACAGTACCGATCGGTAATTTTCTTCGAAAATGCGGAACAGCACGAACAGGCAAAAAAGATAATAGAGGATTTAACAAACGAAAATGTATTTGATAAGCCGATTGTGACCGAAATTTTGCCTGCAATGGAGTTTTATGAGGCCGAAGATTATCATCAGAATTATTTTAGCGATAACCAGGAAAAACCTTACTGCGCATTTGTAATACAGCCAAAACTGAACAAATTTGTTAAAGATTTTAAAGATAAAATCAGACCTGAGCTATTAGAATAATTAAACCAGGAAGGTAAGTAAAGCATGCTGGCTTGCGGTGTGGATATCGCGCCAAACACGGTTAATTTCCGACTCTTTTTTGGCAGCTTCCAAACCACAATAAGGATAAAGTTTGGCTGCGTTTCTCCAGCATGCATGCGCAAGTTTTCTACTGATTGCACTCAACTCTGTTAAGGTATCTTCATTAATCTTCCCATTGTTGATCAATTGATCCCATGATTGATCAAATGTATTGTAAAATGTTGTGCGGAGGCCTTGGGTTTCCTGTTTACAATTATTGAGTTCTCCAGTAAAAAACAAGACCTGTTCATCGGTATACCGTTTTAAGCCGGTACGCAAATAAAAAGCATTTTCGACCAGTTTAATAAAATGATTGGTCATACCTAAAGTATTTACGGTTAGGGTTGTTTCTGCAAGCTGTAAAAAAGGATAATCGAAACCCTGATCGGCCACTTCGATCTCCCGGTTGATTTTAAAAGTCCGGTTTTCGGGAATATTCAGGTCTTTTACTTCAAAAGCATGGCTCCCTGTGGCAATTAAACCAAAATACGACCAGCCTGGCAAAAGATTTACTTCCTCTTTTTTTAAGATAAACGACCTGATTTCAGGTTCTCCATTTTCATCCAGGATATCATCACCACTTTCGTTTTTAAGCCTACAATTCGCAGTGAATATGGTAGCGTGTAAAGCACCGCTGGCATAATTCCATGTGCCATTTAGCAGATATCCGTTCTGTTTTTTAATAGCAGTACCTCCTACAGCCCCGCTCCCGGCGAAACAAACTTCACGGTCGGCAAAAATTTCGGCAGCCAATCCAGGATTTAAAAAGCCAGCAAACCAGCCTGCCCCTGCACACAGGGTAACTGTCCAGCCCAGGCTTCCATCAGCTTCTGCCAGCTCCTCTTCCAGTCTTAAAATTTCAGGAAGTTTTTTGCCCGGTCCGCCATAAACTTCGGGTACAAAAAGTTTAAACCAGTTTTCCTGATAGGCCAGTTCCAGGATTTCGGGATGGAGTTTCCCCATTTCTTCCGAAAGTGCCGCGTAGGTTTTTACCTTTTCCTGCCAGGTAATGGTTAATGTATCTTGCATGATGATATGGTTATTTACGATTGGGCCAGTTTAAACCTGTTTTTATTAATGATCTTTTTCCAGTCGAAAAAGCCAAAGATGGCCACGGTGAACAAAAATGTAGTTAAACAGGCCATTAAAGGAAGTTTTTTGTGAAAAAGCAACGGAATGGCAACAATGTTGGAAATATTGAGGAATATCCAGTTCTCGATTTTGCGCTTGGCCAGCAGCCACATGCCTGCCCATGCGGTAGCCGAAACAAAGGCATCAAACAAAGGCACATCCGAATCGGTATAATGCCTCAATACCAGATAAAGTATACCAAAACCAATAACCGAAATTAAAACCGCTGTGGTAAGCTCTCTGTTAGTTGACCACGACACCTGGTTTTCGCCATCCTGTTTTCTCTTTTTCCAGATTGCCCAGCCGTATACGCTCATTACCAGGTAATAAATACTTAACAGTGTTTCTGCATATAGCTTTACATTCAGCAATAAAAACATGGATAGCAGAATGGAAATGATGCCCGTTGGGTATAACCAGATATTGTTTTTTTTTGCCAATAAAACCTCTGTAACCCCGAAGCCAACCGCAAACCATTCTATTACCGAGGTGTGTATAATCTGCTCTTGAAAAAGCCTGAACCAATCCTGAAAATCCATTTACAATATAAATTTGAAAACTGTTTTCAGGGCGAAACAGCAATATGATGTAACCTCTTCCTACGTCGGCATTATCCGAATCAGGTTCATTAGAAGGTGTAGAGTGTAGGGTTAAAGGCGTAAGGTTAAACCCTCTACCTTAAGCCTTTTACCTTAAGCCTCTAAATGGGTGTATTCTCAGCAAATTGATGGTAACAGAAATCACATCATCAAAAAGCACCCCTTTGAGCGCTACAAATATACGCTTTTTTAACCTAATGGTGTTTTATGTAACATAAACATGTTAAAAGCCATAATCTACTTATTATCAAGAACAACAAAGGCAAAATATTATATTTTTATATCTTTAAAACCTCAAATCATCCCATTTTAACGTCCCATGTGCTGCATTAACCTCTCTTTCTGCTCCAGATTGCCAAAAAGGATATGCGGTATTTTATGTTTTTTTTTAATACATCTTTCGGGTTTTGCCCAAACCAAACCAACTTTATTATTTAAACACCTCACGCTCGAAGATGGTTTAAGCGATCCGACCGTACAGGCGTTACATGTTGATAGGGATGGTTTTTTATGGATGGGCACCGAAAATGGATTAAACCGTTTTGACGGGAAAACCTGTATTACCTATAAAAAGAATAACCGGTCTACAGCCTTCCCAGGTAATTATATTACCAATATTATTGAAGATAAAAAGGGCGACCTCGTTATCGGTTCGCAAAGCAATTTGGTTAAGTACAACAGAAAACAGGATAGTTTTATACCCTATAATTTTAAAAAAGGACTTAAGCTGAATGAGAATTATTATTCATTTCCTTTTTATATAGATAAGCAGGAAGACCTTTGGGTTTACCTGGCCGGTAATGTGTACAAACACAGCAGTAAAGACAGTACGACCAAATATATTACCACCTATTCGAACGGGTACCAGTTTGCGCCCATCACTTTTTATAATAAGCTCGATTGGTTTATCAGCAGAGGTGTAAAGGGTATATACATTAATAAAACCGATGATATAAAAGAAGAGCATGTTCAGGAGTTTTTTATGAACAGCCACAACGAAGCCCTTAACAGTCATATTTCTGATGTCTATATCGCTTCAGACAGTGTACTTTGGCTGGCCGGCGATAAGGGTTTGATTAAACTTAATACCAAAACCAAAACATACGAACGCTTTAATACTTATAAAACAAGTAAGAACATTGCCACAACCGCTTTAGAAAAATATCCTGATAAACCCTGGCTTTTTATCGGCACCAGAAACAATGGCCTGCTTTTATTTGATATGGTGAACAAAAAATTTTTTGCCGAATATACGCACCGGGCCGATGACGCTTTCAGTTTATTGGGCAATTATATCCGTAAGATTTATATCGATAAAAAACAGAATTTATTTTTAAGCATTAATGGTTATGGACTAGATTACACCAACTTAAACAAAGTAATTTTTTCGCGTTATATAGAGAAAACCGATATCGTTTCTCCGAATTTTGAAAACGACATCAGCATTATGATCAAACCCAAAAACGGCCAGTTATGGTGCGGTACAAAAACTTCGGGCCTGCTCATTTATAACCAGGATTTAAGCAAACCTGTAAAACATGAATTTTTAAAACTTGGCATCTCACAATTGGTTGAGCTGAACAATGGCAACATTTTAACCGGTCTTGCTAACGGCAATTTCTTTATTTACGAGACTAAAAAGCAAAATTTTACTCCGTTAAAAGCAGTTTTTTCTGAAACCTTGAATGGAAAAGTACAGATTAACCAGATTTTAAAATTTGGTTCCGATCTGCTTGCGGCAACTGAATATGGTGTAGCAAAAGTAATTTTCAAACAGAAAAACGAGCTTTATTTCGAAATGGACCAGGGCATAAACCGTGCAATACCGTGGCCAAATATCCAAACCATTGTGCCTACCATTGGTGGCAAGGCCATTATCCAATCGTACTACACGGCCTTATATCTTGCGGATTGGAAAGATGGGAGGTTCATTTTTAAAAAGGAGATCGGAAAATCGCCTTATGGTATCAACGGAAGCATTACTATTGGTAATGCGCTTTACCTGGCCACTACTTCGGGTCTGTTAAAATATAATCCTATTACAAATACCATTGAAAAATCGGTTTTAATCGATGCCAATTGCAGTAGTTTACTGGCTGATCAAAATAAAAATCTTTGGGTAGGCTCCAACAATGGCCTTTACTTTTACAATACCAAAAACAATAACCAAACCCGTTACACCATTGGCGATGGTTTGCAGAGTATGGTTTTTAATCCAAATGCCGCAATAGCACTTAATAATCATTTATTGACTTTCGGCGGTATAAATGGTATTAATGTAATAGATCCTGCGAAATCGAATATTTACACCAGTCATTCAAAGCCCCAGATCACCGAAATCCTGATCAACGATCAGATCCATCCGGGCATTGGCAATCCGATTACCACCACCGACTTAGAACTTCAGCATGATGAAAATACGATAACTATTGCTTTCAGCACAATGGATTTTATCGATCCTGCGCAGCGGAAAATAGTTTACCAGATGATCGGTTATGACAACAAAAAAGTAAGTGTTTCGGGGAGCAACAGCATCAGGTTCCCCAACATGCCCTCTGGGAAATTTAAACTTGTAATAACAGATGTTTACAGCAAGGAGAAAACAGTTTTATCGATTTTTATCGGTGCTCCTTTTTGGCAGAAAACCTGGTTTATTGTTTTCTGTGTAGTTGCTTTAGCCATCATTTCACTCATTGCCCTATATATTTACCTAAGATGGGTAAAATATCTGGAGGTATTACAGTTAAGGCAAATCCTCAACTTTCAGAAAGCCGAAAGAAAAAGAATCGCCGACGACCTGCATGATGAGCTGGGTTTGAAATTATCAACACTGAAACATTATCTTTTGGCAGGCGATATCAATAAAATGATCGATGGCGGCGAACTGCGTAGATTATCTACCGAATATATCGATTCATCTGTAAATGTACTCAGAAACACCCTTATTAGCCTTAGCCCCCAAACCCTTGATGAAAATGGATTGGTAACGGCGATGGAAGATTTGATTGCAAGTATTAATAAACTCGGCATAATTAAAATCCATTTCGATCATTCGGGCTTTACCGTTGCACTCAAAAGCACACCCGAATATGCCATTTACCGGATATGCCAGGAGCTGATCAACAATACCATTAAACACGCCCAGGCTAAAAACATCTACATCGTAATCATCAACCGAAATGAAAGATTGATCGTACTTTATGAAGATGATGGTAAGGGCTACGATTACAATAATGTAAAGCGGGGTTATGGCCTGTTCAATATTGAAGCACTTGTGAAGGCTATAAGGGCCGAACTGGATATGGATTCGGAAAAGGGAAAAGGTGTTGCAGTTACCATTTCGATTAACCTGAAAAGAATTTTAAAACCAAAAGCTAATGATTAAGATATTAATTGCCGACGATCATAATGTTTTAATTAACGGACTGAAGCTGATTTTTGCCGTTAGAGACGATTTTAAAATAATTTCTGTAGCCAATAACGGCCAGGAAGTTATAGATCTTGTTAAAAGTGAATGTCCGGATGTAATCCTGCTGGACATCAATATGCCGCTTTTAAACGGTTATCAGACCCTCGAAATTCTTAAATCAGACTATCCTGAAATAAAGGTTATTATACTTTCGATGCTTAACGACAAAAGAAATGTACTGAATATGCTCGAAGCAGGCGCCAAAGGTTATCTTTTTAAGGATACCGACGACAAACAACTGTTTAACGCCATCGAGATGATCCAGCAGGGCGGGTATTATGTTTCGGAAGACCTCCAGAGCATCCTCGACGAATTTTTGGCAAACAGTAAATGCGCTGATAAAAAAAACAAACAATTACTTTCCTCGCGCGAACTTGAAATTGTGAGCCTGATTGTTGATGGCAATACCAACGCAGAAATTGCCGACCTGCTTTTCTTAAGTACACGGACCGTAGATACCCACCGTAAAAACATTTTCCACAAACTAAACTTAAATAATACCGCCTTACTTGTTAAATATGCCTTAGAAAATAAGGCGTTCCTTGGTTTACAATAACACCTGTTCATTAGTGTTCATTTTAAAAATACCGTAAAAAGCGTATTGAAATAATAGTTTGCTTTCAGTCAATTTGTAGTGGTCATCCATTAACACTCATCATTTAAGCCTTACGGAAGATGATAGGTATGGTTGTGCCAAAAGGGTAAACCTTACAAACTATAACTAATCAAATTTCTGACGCTCTATGAAGAAGGTATTTTTACTATTATCCATTTCTTTTCTTTTTTTATTTAAATCTTACGGTCAGGCTACGCTTACCCGAAGTGTGGCAGCCAGTACAGGTTCGAGTGCACAGGTTGGCGCAACTTTGGTGCAGTTTACCGTTGGCGAGGTTGCAACCTTAACGTTGCAAAGTGCAGGCATAATGCTTACCCAGGGTTTTCAACAGCCGGAAATTATAGCCTCGAACTTTGTTCCAAATGCAGTTGGCAACATGCGGGTTTATCCTAACCCTGCCGTTGGAAAAACAAAAGTAGATTTCGATTTATTGACTGATGGCAAAGTGATCATTAACCTGGTTAATAACGCCGGCCAGATTGTTCATTCGAGTTCGGTTACCAGCCTGGCCGGTAAAATAGAATATGTAATACCATTAAACGGACTTGCTTCGGGGATGTACCATGTGGTACTGTACGTTAACTACCGTACATTTTCCGAAAAGCTTGTTATCCAATAAAATACTGTTAACCATCTAAACAACGTTTATGAAAACGCTTACCAAAATTGCATACGCTGCACTGATTTTGTTCTGTTCGGTCAGTTGTGCAAAGGCTCAGCTTCAAAATCAATACAGTACGGTAACCACTGGTGCATCCTTTTTATTAATCAGTCCTGATGCACGCAACTCGGGCGTTGCAGAGGCCGGCACCGGATTAACCAGTGATGCAAATTCCAATTTTGTTAACGGGGCAAAACTATCTTTCGCCAATAAAACAGGCATAAGTGTTTCTTATGTGCCATGGATGAAAGAGATTGATAAAAACATGCACCTTGGTAACTTAAATGCTTACCACCAATTAAATGAAAAAGAGGTTCTCGCTGTTTCTTTAAGATATTTTGATCAGGGCAGCATTAATTTCCGTGATGAAAACGGGACATTTTTACAGCAGTATAATGCCAACGAATTCTCGATAGACGGAACCTATTCCAGAAAATTCGGAAATAACCTGGCCATTGCCTTAACGGGCCGTTTTATCAGGAGCGATTTAGGTAACGGAACGTTTAATGGCTTACAGGTAAATGCTGTAAATGCATACGCAGCCGACATCAGTGTGTATTCGGAAAAAACATTAAGCAACTCGCGTTATGCATGGGGTGTAAGTTTAACCAATGTGGGTACCAAACTTAAATATTCCTCTTCTCCAGGGGGCGAATCGTTTTTACCTATGAACCTTCGCATTGGCGGCGGTTATACCCTGCTTAAAAATCCGAACAACAGCCTAACCTTTTTGGTCGACATCAATAAACTGATGGTACCTACCCCACCGCAGTATAAACGTGATGCAAATGGAATCGCCACAAATGAAATCGAAAAAGGTAAAGATCCTTACCGTAGTGTGCCCAGTGCTTTATTTACCTCTCTTTTTGATGCCCCGGGTGGTTTCAGGGAAGAAATTTCAGAATTTACAATTGCCGGGGGGATGGAGTTTGCCTACATGAACCAGTTTTTTCTCCGTACCGGATATTTTTACGAAGATCCTGAAAAAGGTAACCGGCAACACGTTTCGGTTGGGCTTGGCTTAAAACTAAAACCTTTCCAGTTCGACATGAGTTATGTTGCCCCAACCGCACGGCGCTACGTACTCCGGAACGGCGTCAAATTTACCTTAAGTTATGCCATTGATTAATTGTTAAACCGTACTAAACAAGCTATAAAAAATGAAAAAATTATTCTTCCTGTTGATACTGACCGTTATTGGTATCGCAAATGCAAAAGCTCAAAATTCGACCAGTAAAACCTTGTTTCCTCATAAAGAAGCTGAAATTTCTGCTATTAAAGCAAAAGAAGATGCTCCGGTTAAAAAACAGGATGTTTCTACACCAACCAAACAAAGGTTGTTCCAGAATTACACGCCTAGTACACAACGGTCATCTTTTTCTGCAGCAAAAAGCAAAGCAGTAAGCAATACCAAAACAGTTTCCGAGTCGGAAATCAAAGTTGATAAAAACGAACCAAAAAAAGAGGTTAAACAACCTCCTATGCAGCAGGAAAGCAGCACAAAACAGTAAAAATATACATCTATTACCTCTTTACTTAAATTATTTAACATGAAAAAGTTTACGCTCATAGTTGCGGTTACCCTTATCTTTTTTGGAAAAATATTTGCCCAAAGCGGATTAACAGGGATCAACTATCAGGCAGTTGCCCGCAATAACGATGGAACCGTACTTGCCAAACAGAACGTAAGGGTTAGGATTTCTATACTTGGAGCAAGTGCCAGTGGCCCTGTGCAATATCAGGAAACACACGACCTTACTACAAACACATTAGGCCTTTTTACCTTACAGATTGGAAAAGGAAGCCCATCAACAGGAACTTTAACAGGCGTGCCCTGGCAAAATGCAAATCAGTATTTAAAAGTAGAACTGGCCATTGGCGGTGGTGCTTTTACCGATTTGGGAGCCACACAATTAATGAGTGTACCTTTTGCTTTATATGCAGCTTCGGGTAACCCCGGTCCTGCAGGTGCAACAGGCCCAGCCGGACCAACTGGTGCTGCTGGCCCAACCGGTGCAACTGGAGCTATTGGTCCTGTAGGCCCCGCGGGTGCAACCGGACCAATAGGAGCTACCGGAGCGGTAGGCCCAATCGGTCCACAGGGATTGGTAGGTCCTGCAGGTGCTACAGGACCAGCGGGGCCGATAGGCGCAACTGGAGCTACAGGTGCTACTGGAGCAATAGGTCCGGTAGGTCCTGCTGGTGCAACTGGCCCAATTGGGTTAACTGGAGCGGCAGGCCCGATCGGTCCACAAGGATTAGTTGGTCCTGCTGGCGCAACTGGTCCTGCGGGGCCAATAGGTGCCACGGGCCCGGCAGGTGCAACTGGACCAATCGGACCGATAGGTCCGGCCGGTGCACAAGGTGCCGTAGGACCAGTAGGTGCAACAGGGGCTATAGGCCCGGTTGGTCCTGCAGGTGTACAGGGAACTCAAGGACCGGTTGGCGCAACCGGTCCCGCTGGTCCAATAGGTCCGGTTGGCCCTGCAGGCTCACTAACCGGAGCAGCTGGCGGTGATTTAAGCGGTAATTATCCAAATCCGGTTGTAAAAGGGCTACAGAATGTTGCTATCGCGGCTACCGCGCCTACCAATGGTCAGGTTTTAAGATATAACGGAACCAATTGGGCTCCGGCAAACGCTTCGGGCGGAGGTTTTGTTCTTCCATATGTTACAACTGAAAACAATGCTTCAACCTTATTTTCGATTGCCAACAATGGTGATGGAACATCAGTTGAAGGCGTAAATAATACCACAACATCAAGCATAGCGGCAGTAAGGGGAATTGTAAGTTCTACTGCTCCAGGTGGTTTTTCTTCAGCCCTTCGCGGTATCAATAATGGCACAGGTGGCCTGGGTATCGGCGTTTGGGGAAGTCATAATGGTAGTGGTTGGGGAGTTTATGGTGTAACCCCAAATGGTTTGGGTGTTTATGGAAACTCGAGCGCAGGAGGTTATGGTGTATATGGTAATAGCAATTCGGGAACAGGTTTATATGGGACGTCGGTTAACGGTCCGGCTGCCAATGTTTCTATTCTAAACAATTCAAATGCAAACGTAGCATTAACGGTTAACACACTAGGTAATGGAACGGTAATCGATGCATCAACATCAGGAAGTGGTATTGGGGTGAGAAGTACAAGTGGCAGTGGTTTGGCCATAAACGGGATTACCACCGCCCAAACTTCGGCGGGTGTGCTCGGTCAGAACACAGGTGGCGGAGAGGCTGTAGTGGGTTTAACCACCAGTGATATTGCCGGAGCGGTTGTAGGCCGTAATGATGGCGGTGGATTCGGTGTACGCGGCTTTATTGCTACCAATACCACCGG
>NZ_DJDT01000280.1 GCF_002432345.1 Pedobacter sp. UBA5917 | reverse complement strand
CCCAGCCATTATCGGCCCAACGGCTGCAGGTAAAACACAACTGTTATATATTTTAACAGGTTTGATTGATGCAGATACCGGATCGGTACTATACGATGGACAGGAAATTAAACAATACAAACAGGAAGATTTCCATCAACAGGTGGGTTTTGTATTTCAGGATAGCATCATGTTTAACATGAGTATCAGGGAGAATATTGCCTTTAGCGATACGGTTACCGATGAATCTTTGGCCAAAGCCATTGCTACGGCCGAACTGAAAGATTTTGTGGATGCCTTGCCGGATCAGTTGAATACCATTATCTCGGAACGCGGAAACAGTTTATCTGGCGGACAGAAACAGCGGATCATGTTGGCGAGGGCTTTAGCTGTTAATCCCAGGATTTTATTGCTGGATGATTTTACTGCCCGTGTTGATACCAATACAGAGAAAAGGATTCTGGAGAATATCCAGCAGAACTATCCCGGTTTAACCTTACTTTCCATTACCCAAAAAATAGCTTCTGTTGAACATTACGACAAAGTGATCCTGTTGATGCAGGGCGAAATTATTGCAGAAGGAACCCATCAGGAACTCTTAAAAAGCAGTCCTGAGTATGTTCAGATTTACAATTCACAACAGAGCACCAGTAATTATGAACTACAATCTTAACCAGCTTAGCACCGGGCAGGAAAAGCAATCTACTTATAAGGCGCTTAAAAGCCTGCTAAAATTAATATCTGCCGAACGCCGGAACCTTTGGCTGGCACTGATTGCCATTTTGGTAAATTCGGGTTTATTGCTTTTAGGTCCATTATTGGTAGGCCATACTGTTGATACCTACATCCGCACTAAGCAGTTCCATGGCGTGCTTGTTTTTGGGGGAATTTTATTGGTGATGTATATGATTGCCATGGTAACCGGTTATACCCAAACACGACTGATGGGGGGCGTGGGGCAAAGAATGCTTTATACCTTACGTAACGCCATATTTAATAAGTTACAGGAACTACCGGTTTCTTTTTTTAACCAGAATAAGGCGGGAGATCTGATTTCGAGGGTAAATAATGATACAGATAAACTGAACCAGTTTTTTTCACAATCATTAATGCAGTTTATCGGCAGTATCGTAACCATGATCGGTGCGGGGATTTTCCTGCTGTCTATCAATATAGAGCTTGGCGCAGCTACACTAACGCCTGCAATTGCAATTGTACTTTTTACGATGGCTTTATCACCCTGGGTAAAAGCAAAGAATGCGAAAAACTTGAAGAGTGTGGGCGGAATGAGTGCCGAAATTCAGGAAAGCCTGAATAATTTTAAAGTGATTATTGCATTTAACCGCAGAGATTATTTTAGAAAACGTTTTGATGAAGCGAATACACAGAATTATAAAACTGCGATTGGTGCAGGTTTGGCCAACAATATTTTTGTGCCGGTTTATGGTTTATTATCTAGCATAGCACAGCTGATTACCCTGTTATTTGGTATTTATTTAATATCAACAGGCAATTTTACCCTGGGTTTGCTGGTGAGTTATATTTCTTATACCACCAATTTTTATAACCCGTTAAGACAGTTGGCAGCACTTTGGACAAGTTTTCAGGTAGCAATGGCGGGCTGGGATAGGATTTCGCAGATTTTGACCTTAGAAAGTAATTTAAAACAGATTGAAGTAAGTGATGACGTAACTTCTGATGCTTTGCTGGAGTTTAAAAATGTCCATTTCTCTTATGACGATAGCAAAGAAATTCTCCATAACATCAATTTAAGGTTCGATAAAGGTAAAACTTATGCATTGATCGGTCCAACAGGTGGAGGTAAAACCACAACGGCTTCGCTAATTTCGAGGCTGTACGATGCCACCAAAGGGACTGTCTTATTAAATGGTAAAGATATCCGTTCGTTTTCGGCAGAAGAAAGGACACAAAAGATCGGTTTCATCCTGCAGGAGCCGTTTTTGTTTACCGGAACGGTTAAAGAGAATATTCTTTACGGTAACAGTTTATATAAAAATGTTAGCGATGCAGAACTGGAAAAAATCATTGAAGAAGCTAACCTGAATGCACTTTTGGCCATATTTGATGAAGGTTTGAATACACAGATCACTTCGGGGTCGGATAGTATCAGCTTGGGGCAGAAACAACTGATTGCTTTTATGCGTGCGGTTTTGCGCAATCCAGAACTACTGATTCTTGATGAAGCTACGGCAAACATCGATACCATCACCGAACAGCTTTTGGGCAGTATTTTAAATAAACTTTCGAAAGAAACTACGTTGGTTATTATTGCGCATCGTTTAAATACCATCGAAAACGCCGACGAGATTTATTTTGTAAATGAAGGCGAAGTGCAAAAAGCAGGTACACTTAACGATGCATTAAATATGTTACTAAAAGGGAAACGGGTAAGTTGATAGGTTAGTCGAGATTTGCAATCTCGATTTATTGTGCTGTGGATTTGTAATCCACTGAAAAGGATTAAAAATCCTTAGTTCACACAGACGGGATTGCAAATCCCGACTAGCACAGCTGAACGATGCATTAAATATGTTACTAAAAGGAAAACGGGTAAGTTGATATATTTACCTACCTATTTACAAACCTATCAGGTTTTAAAAACCTGATAGGTTTTTTTAAAAACACAAATGAAAAAATATTTCTTCTCTCTGGCATTTTCTGCCTTTAGTATGGCCTTGTTTGCACAAAGTGCAGGGCAGCCACTTTTTGTTCAGGACAGTTTAAAATTGATTTCATCAGAATTTAAATTTACCGAAGGTGCTTCTGTTGATAAAAAAGGGAACGTTTTTTTTACCGACCAACCGAACGATAAAATCTGGAAATATAGTGTTGATGGTAAATTGAGCCTGTATATGGATAAATCGGGTAGGGCCAATGGTACCTATTTCGATAAAAAAGGTAATCTTATTGTTTGTGCCGACGAAAATAACCAGATCTGGTCTATCGATAAAAACAAAAAAATAACAGTGCTCTTCAGTGATTATGAAGGCAAAAAAGTAAACGGACCGAACGATATCTGGCTGGATGCAAAAGGTGGCATTTATTTTACCGATCCTTATTATCAGCGTGATTACTGGACAAGGAAATCGCCTGAAATCCAGGGACAAAAGGTTTATTATCTTCCAAAGGGAAAAAAAGAAGCCGTTATTGTAGCAGATGATATTATTAAACCCAATGGCATTGTAGGTACACCGGATGGGAAATTTTTGTACGTGGCCGATATGAGTGCCAATAAAACCTATCGTTATACGATTGGTGCAGATGCGAAATTATCGGACAGACAACTCATCCTTGATCAAAATTCAGATGGGATGACTTTAGATAGCAACGGCAATATTTATGTAACCGGAAAAGGTGTAAATATTTATAAACCAACAGGAGAAAAAATCGGTCATATCGATGTGCCCGAAAACTGGTGCGGTAATATATGTTTCGGTGGAAAAGACAGAAATAAGCTGTTTATTACGGCTTCAAAATCGCTTTATGTAATTCCGGTAAATGCAAAAGGAGTAGAGTAATGAATGGTTATAGTCGTTTAAATGCATTTAAAGGGCGAAAAACGAATATGAATTGAACTGAAATTTTTTTCTGTTCAGTTTATTCAACCCCTTAAAATATTAAACTCGTTTTTTAGTTTTGGATTCCTACTTATAGGGATAGACGACTATGAAAAAGCCCTCTCAGGATTGAAGGGCTTTTTTACTTTTTTATCCAATCTGTTGTCTTTCTGAACGTAGTGAAGAATCCTTTTACACTTGTAAAATTCATATTAACTAATCTGCATATCATAAGCGTTGTGGTAAACCCCTCAACTCCGTGCTGAGTATTGTTTAACAAAATCGATGTCATCTCAATCCGAGCATAGCGAAATGCTCGTCCATACAGGCGAGGAGAAATCAATCTTGCACGTAAGACCCTGAAACAAGTTCAGGGTGACGAATCGCAGGAGTCGGATTTCCATAGCAATCCCATAGAAAATACGGAATTTAAGATGAAATAATCTTTATATCATCCGTTATCCATCTCACATCATCCATTTTCCATCACCCATCTTACATTTTCCATCACCAATTGTATAGGTGCTGTTACATTTAATCTTATTTGGAATATTTTTTTAAATTAGCATATATTCATAAAAACCTGATAAGCTTATGGAAAACCTAAAAGAAGAAACCAAAATCAAAGCTTTCCTTACCAGGATAAAAACAGAGTGGCCGGGAGTAGTGGAGCGCTTTGAGTTTAAAACAGGCAGTGTAATTTATGTTCATTTAAAGGAAGGGATATCGAGTATGGATTTTCTGGGTAAACTTTCCCGCCAGGTAGAGCGTTTTGTAGATTTTACCATGCCCATTATCCTTTACCATATCGAAAGCGATGGCATGAATTTAAGGTCGCATCCCATCAACTGGTACTCTTCGCTTACGCAACGGAACCCGTCTTAATATCTTCAAATTTTGCTGTTTTGATTTTTTTTTTACCGTAAACTCAATTTTGTTTGCCAGTTATTTTGGTTTTTGGGTTTTAATCCTATTTTTGGTTTTTAATTTAAAAACATCCAGTATAATGAAAAACGGAACAGTAAAATTTTTTAACTCGGAAAAAGGCTTTGGCTTCATTAAAGAAGAAGGCGGATCTGAGATTTTTGTGCATGCATCAGGCCTGATTGACGAAATCAGAGAAAATGATACAGTTGAATACGAAGTTCAAGAAGGCAAAAAAGGCCTTAATGCAGTGAAAGTAAGAGTTGTTTAATTCTTCCCCAAAAGATTTTGAGCAGGATTTAGTCCTGCTTTTTTTTTGCCAAAATTTGCGTATTCTGACCTCCTGCTCTAATACATTGTTTACTGAACAAAAAGGTTGAAAAAATTTCTTTCTCATTTCTAGTTGATTACCCGTTAAAGCCATTTTAACCATGCTTTGCATAGTTGTTTTGTGGATTGGATTTTTATTTTTGTTATGCCGATCTACTCGGCCCGGAACCAAACAAATTAATATTTTTGCAACTTTCTATTTTTTCAATTCAGGAACCTGTTATCCATAACAAACCGCTTGATAGGGGTACTTTTATGGCTGCTGCGCAGTTTGTAATGGCGTTAAACTTTGCTGCCGAATTTGAGCTTTTAAGTTTATCGGCGATGAACACCCAGAATGGAAGTACAAAAAAAGGTGGGCTCGTGTTTGTACGTAATGGTAAACTGAAAATGCATCAGGAAATATATGATCATCTTTCCCTGGTATCGATTTCTTCTATCTGTGCCGGAAGCATATACCTGCATGGGCTCGATAAAATAGCCGCAGAAATCTTAAATCTTCCCTATAGCGATGAGCTTTTGGATCTGGAAGGTGCTGAAGACGATTATATGGCTTTTAAACGCTTGTGCAGTCCGGTTTCGAGGTTCTTCCTGTTACAGGCTAAAAAAGTACAATGGTCGGCAATTCTATCTACTTTCCGGTTTTTTATGGTTGAAGGGATATGGGATGTAGTAAGTTATGTGGCAAGAGCGCTAAATCAGGCAGATGCCGATGTGCTTTCGTGTACACAGTTATTGGAAAATATGCAAAGTGAGGAGTGGTATCCGGCTTTTTGCGGTTCACTTAAAGCCTTTCATGCCTCCAGGTACCCATTAAGCAAAAGCATACTTGAATCGGAACTACCCCAAATGGCTTAAATTATTTCAGGTAATTTTCCAATAATGCACTAATTTCTTCACCCAGTGCCCTATTGCCCATATTATTTAGCTTTTGTTGCGAAGAATTGTGTTTTTCGATATATGTAGCCTCTGTTTTATTGAATTTAAGATAACCCTGCTCGAAATAACGCTCTTCAATTTCGGTAGAAGAATCCATCGACCTGAACCATAATTTAATCAAAGAACCTGTAAGTTTATCATAATAAAGCCAATGGTAAGTTGCTTCTGCATCTGCACTTTCAGGCAGATCCAAACGCTGGATTTCCAGGATAGCGGTATCGGTATTTTGAAAGAAATATAAGGTTTTGTATTTAGACGACATGCGGCAAAAATAAGACTTAATTTTTTATCGCAAAAGAGATTTTTGCTGTTTAGATTTAATATTGTTGGTTAAGATCTGGATTGAAGGATTAAAAATCCTTAGTTCGGGAGACGGGATTGCAAATCCCGACTAGTGTATGTTGGTCAGGATCTGTGATCTTGACCATTGATCTCCGGATTTGTAATCCGGTGTATACTTCCAAAACATTGCTACAAGAATTAGAAATTCTGTTTGTTTAAAGGTTCTTCACTACGTTCATAATGACAGATCAGTCGGGATTGCAAATCCCGACTAACAGATTTTAATGTTTTTCTCCTTTAATTACCTTAAATAAATGCAGTACCTGGGGAAATAAGGCATCCATACTTTCTTCTGCGCCACTTTTAGAGCCGGGAAAGGTAAGCACAAGTGTTTGACCGATAAAACCTGCTACGCCGCGCGAAAGCATGGCATAAGGCATGCGTTCCTGCCCATAGCCACGGGCTGTTTCCATAATGCCTTCAATATTGCGGTCGATTAAAGGTGCAATAGCCTCTGGAGTTACATCGCGCGGCGAAAGTCCGGTACCACCCGTAAAAATAAGTAGTTGATAGCCATTTTTGCTTAATTCGATCGCTTTATCCCTGATCACATTCATTTCATCAGGAACAACATCGTATTGCGCCACATTAATTTCCCATTGTTCTAAACGGGAAATAATGGCCTTACCCGAAGTATCCTGTGCTTTATTTTCGAAAACAGAATCAGAACATACTATAACAGCTGCTTTGATTTCGGGGAATCTGGCGTTTTTAAGATCTGATTTACCTCCTGACTTTTTAAGCAGTCTGATATTTTCGATTTCTACGCCTTTATCAATCGGTTTTAGCATATCGTACATCGTTAAAGCAGTAACCGAGGCGCCATGCATGGCTTCAACCTCTACACCGGTTTTATAAATGGTATGTACTTCAACGGTGATAATGATGGTTAAGCCCACAATTTCGTAGGTAATACCAGTATATTCGATAGGAAGCGGGTGGCAATCGGGAATTACATCACTGGTTTTTTTAACGCCGAATAATCCTGCTGCACGTGCAAATTCGAACACATCGCCTTTGGGTATTTTGCGCTGTTCAATGGCATCGATGGTTTCCCGTTTCGATACTTTTACCGTTGCGGTGGCAATTGCGATGCGCAGGCTGCTCGATTTTTTGGTGATGTTTACCATGTTATGTATTTTCTTTCCACTGATGTGTTTCGTCTTCGAATATTTCTTTGCCCCAAATTGGTAATTCGGCCTTTAAACGGTCTACCACTTCGCTACAGGCTTCTATTGCAGGTTTACGGTGTGCAGATGAAGTGAAAACAAAGAGGCAGATTTCGCCTGTTTTTACTGTGCCCAAACTGTGGTAAATGTGCATGCAGTTAAGCGGATATTTTTCGAAGATGGCTTCTCTTATCTGGTGCATTTTTTCGAGCGCAAGTTCTTCGTAGGCCGTGTATTCTATCGCAGCAACAAATTTCCCTTCAATTTCATCTTTCCGTACCTGGCCCATAAAAATGCTATGTCCGCCGATGGCCGTTTTGCTGCTGTGTTTTGCAATGCTATCGGCTATAAAAGCTGGAGCAATTGGTCCGTTTACAAATATATTTTTAACCTTTTTTTCGCTCATGTTACGATCTTAAAAAATGATCACGCCATTTTACAATACCACCTTTTAAACTGTAGATCTTTTTTGCGGCGCCATATTTTTCCTGTAAGGCTTCGGCTGCGGCAACGCTTCTAATGCCGTGCTGACAGATTAAAACCACGTGTTTTTGGTAAAATTCCTTACTTAAAAATGCACCAAACTCCGACATGGGTACCTGTGTGTAAATCTGTTTGTCTAATACGGGTACTTCGTGCCTTTCGCGTACATCGATTAAAATAGTAGATTCTGCCTGTTGCAGTTTAACCAGTTCGCTGGCATCAATTTCTACATATCCCTGCGGTCCTTCGCTGGTATCCTGATATTCCATATTTAAAAATTCATCAACCGTTTTTGGTAAAGTATAATCGTTCCCATTACTGATATTGATGGTATACTGTTCTTGTGTAAGTAAGTTATAATTTAATATTTTATTGGTGAGCGGCTGTCCGATTTTAGCTACCAGTTTAATAATTTCTGCGGCAGCCATGCTTCCAATTATCCCGGGTAAAACACCAATAACAC
>NZ_DJDT01000005.1 GCF_002432345.1 Pedobacter sp. UBA5917 | reverse complement strand
GGCAGGGAGAGATCTATCTCGACGCACATTTCTCGACTCATTACCTAACGCGATCGTCATGCTGAACTTGTTTCAGCATCTTTCATAAAAAACAGACCCTGATCCCGATGTTGAAATCGGGACAGGGCGACGACTATAAATTAAAATGTTTACCGTAAACACTTTTAAAACTAGGTTATATTAATTGAACTCGGGTTAGCCCCCCTTAAAAACAAGAAAGGCTGGTTATTTCGAAATAACCAGCCTTTCTTTTATACTTTAATCCCCTTAAAACTTCAATATAAAGTTTCCGGTAAACCTTGCCGGTGCCTGTGGTGTAAGGCGTACCGACCAGGCTTTCTCGCTGGTTAAGTTATCCACTTTAAACCCGATACGGAATTTAGCATGATCGTAAAAAATACTGGCATCGAAGATTTTATACGACGGGATGATAAACCTTGATAAACCACCTGTTAATGTTGGATAGGTATTGGTATGGAACGACTGATCGCCGATATTACCACCTACACCTGCACCCAAACCTTTAAATTTACCCATTGGGATACGGTAACTCACCCAGAAATTGTAGGTATTTGGCGGCCCGGTTAAACCCGGACGGAGCCCATTGTTACGTGGATCGGCAGCAGCAGTAACCTTACTGTCGTTATAGGCATAACCTGCTACAATGTTTAAACCATCAAAAGGATTTGCAGTTAACTCAATTTCCAATCCCCTGCTCAACTGTCCACCATCCTGAACAAAAAAGTTAACAGGATCAACAGGATCAGGACGTACAATGTTTTTAACCTTAATGTCGTAATAACTGATGGTACCAACCAATCGGTGGTCAAACAGATCGGCCTTTGCACCAAACTCCAATTGATCGGCATATTCTGCATCTACCCTGCTGCCATCACTCTTAAGTCCGCTTTTGTTAAAAAAGCCGTTCATGTAATTCCCGAATAACGATAAGTGGTCTTTATACACTTCGTAAACCAATCCCAATTTAGGCGAAAGGTTGGTTTGGCCGTAAGGACTGTTTGCTGCAGTAGCCGTAGCAATACCGCCTGAAAGCTGGCCGGTTACAATATTGTACACGCCTTTGTTCTGAAAGCGGTTTACCCTTAAACTCAACATGGCATTTAACCTATCGGTAATATTGAAAACATCAGAAACATAGGCCGAATAGGTATTATCGCCATTGTACTCTTTTCTTAATGTTCCCCTTGATGTTAACGAATCAACCTTGAACTGGCTAATGCGGTAAGTGCCTGGGGTATTGATAAAATCGACATCTGTTGGCCAGTTTACGGTAACACGGTCGAAATCGTTAAAATTGTTATAGTAATCTACACCAACAACCATACGGTTACGGTGACCTGCAATTTTAAAATCACCTACAAAATTCTGTTGGATGTCGGTAGCGATAAACTGGGTGTAACCGTTAATAATCTGTGGACGGATAGTGGTTTCTGATCTTGAGCCCAAAGCCGTAATGTTTCCGCTGATGGATGAACGTGCCCTCGAAATAACCGTTTGAGAAGTCCATTCTTCAGAAATCTTATAATTGATCTGCCCAAAAATGTTCATCATCTGTGTTTTGTATGGCAAATCGTTGCTCAAAAAGGTTTTGTTATAAGGGAAACCATTATCGGCAATTGATCTGGTAATTTCGGCAACACCTGCAGGCACCGCCGTATACGGATTATACCTTACGACCGAAGTTCCGGTAGCCTGACCAAATTCTATATCCAGCAATAAAGATAAACGGTCGGTAATCTGATAAGAAAAACTTGGCGCAACACTTACGCTATTGGTAAATCCCTGTTCCTGAAAGCTATGTTCCCAGGTAGTAGCTCCATTTAAACGGAATAGAGCAGTTTTATCGGCATTGATAGGTGTATTTACATCAACGGTTAACCTGTTAAAATTCCAGCTTCCGGTGGTATAGCCTACTTCGCCACCAAAACCGTTATAAGGTTTTTTGGTTACACGGTTATATAAACCGCCATAACTGCTCGAAATGCTGTTGCCAAAAAGTGTGGCCGATGGACCTTTAATGGCCTCGATACGTTCTAAATTGGCCGGATCGATAAATGAAAAAGCAGCCCCTGCCACACCATTACGTGCGTTTGGCTCGGTATCGAAACCACGCGAGCGGAAAGTAACACGGCCCTGGTTGGCAATCATCGGGATACCTGCTCCCGGTACGTTTTTAGCAATGCTTCCTAAATCAACCGCCATCTGCTCCTGGAATAAAGCTTTTGGTACAGAATTATATACCTGCGGATTTTCGAGATTCTTAAGTGGTAACCTGGCAATATACACGCTCTCTTTCTGCGTAAATTTATTGGTTGTACCGGCTACAGTAACCTCTTGCAGTGCCTGTACGTTCTCTTTTTCTAAACGGTAATCTGCAGTAGTGGTTTCGCCGGCTGCAACGGTTACTTTTAAATCTTTTTGCGGAGAACCCAATACCTGGATTCTAACCGTATAAGTTCCGGCTACTATATTAGCGAACAAATAATTTCCCTGCTCATCTGTAAGGGTCGTTTTATTGATTTCTATAAGTGAAACCGATGCCGAAGCATAAGGCTGGCCATTTACCAGGCTTACCTTACCGGATATTTTGCCCGGGCTTTGTGCAAAAACGGTGTTGCCTGCCAGCAAAAAGCAGGACAATAACATGAAGTAAAAAAAATTCATCAAATGATAATTATAAAGGATGTCTGATTATTTTGGCAAATATAAAAACATTATTTATAATTAGTCTAAATAATTATCACTATTAAAAATTTAATCTCCTTTATTCGATAAACAGACAATAGTTACAACGATGCCGGATACTCGTATATGCCGTTCCTTTATAATTACCACTTTTAGGATCAACCCAATCTAACCTGATGATATACATTCCTTTCATTGTTGGTGAGAAAACCGCTGTCCCCTTTTCATCCAACACCAGTTCTTTCTCCCAGTTTTCTGGATTAAATACACGCAGCTTACTTTTGGCTTTTGCAGGTTTATTGTTTTGAAATGCCTGTACCATAATGGATTTGTTTTCTTTGGAAATGGTAATATCGAGGAACTGCATTGGATCTGAAAGTCCCTGAGCAGCTCCTACAAGATACTGACTACAGAGATAATCAACAGGCAGTACGTTTTCGCCGCCAGTTGCCGACCGATCTACCACCGGATGGCTGTTGTTTATGCCCAATATACGGTATGTACCCTTATCTTTTGGCGTAAATGTAGTTTCCCAGCAATCGGATTTCTGGTCAAGTTTGAGAACAGTTTTTTTTCCCGCAGGATCGATCAGACTGAAACTAAATTCGCCAGCAAGTTTAAGCTCTTTTCCGCTTTGCCTGTGGCGGATTCCAAAATCGTCTATATTGCCATAAATCAACTGAACAGTAACTTTTTCGCCAGCTTTACCAGAACCTGTAACCTCCATCCAATAAGCGCTTGAATAGCTTAAAAAGGGAATGAAGAGTAAAGAGAGCATTGTAATTGCGTTTTTTATGGCTACGGTGGTTTTCATGGGGTAAAGATAGGAGGTCGGGATGATTTTTTAGTCGGAAGTCGAGAATCCGAAGGTCTGGGAGGCTAAACTTAGTCCGAAGTCGGAAGTCCGCAGTCCGAAGTCGAGAACCCGAAGGCTAGGGAAGTTAAACTTAGTCCGAAATCGGAAGTCCGCAGTCCGAAGTCGAGGACCCGAAGGCTAGGGAAGCTAAACTTAGTCCGAAGTCGAAAGTCCGCAGTCCGAAGTCGAGGACCCGAAGGCTTCTGTCGGGAAGACGTTTTTTTGCTGTTGAACTGTTTGAAACAAATGACTAATGATTAATGAACCAATGACCAATCAACCAATGACCAATGAACCAATAAAGAGTTTTCAGTTGGCAATTTTCAGTTAACAATTTAACAATCCTGCGATTAAACAATGGATAAACAAACAAAAAATGTTAAAATATCAGCAGAATTTCCGAAAAGCAACTATATTTATAGCGCGTTGTCATCCACACATCCGCTAATGTTTACTTACTATTTTTATGGGCAAAAAAATCAGCATTCTCGAAGATGATCAGGGAATCAGGGAAATCGTTGAACTTATTTTTTTACAGGAGGATTATGAGGTTACTGGTTTTGCTACCGTAAACGACTTTATGAGCAGAAAATCAGATTCGTTGCCCGATCTTTTTTTACTTGATGTGATGCTTCCCGATGGAAATGGCTTAAATGTATGCGAAATGCTAAAAACCGAGGCAGAAACCAGCAACATCCCGGTATTGATGATGAGCGCTCATGCCGATCTTATTACCATGAAAAACCAATCAAAAGCTGATGGTTTTATTTCCAAACCATTCGATATTGATCATTTGATCAGCATGGTAAAAAAAACGATTTAACTGTTATTCAACCTCTATATTTCTTTAACATTTTCGCCGAGCGGAAGGGTAAAAAAGAACTTGCTACCTTCTCCGGGCTCGCTTTCTACACCGATTTCACCGCCATGGCGTTTTATAATGTCGGCACAGATGAAGAGTCCCAAACCGAGTCCCGAAACCTGTGTACCCATTTCATCAGCCCTGAAATAACGGTCGAAAAGGTGCGGAAGTTTATCGGCCGGAATACCTGGACCATTATCGCGTACAGAAACCTTTACCCTATCGGCCTGTGGCTCTATCTCCAAAAAAATCTCTTTCGAATCGGGCGCATATTTTACGGCATTGTTAACCAGGTTAACCACCACCTGATCGATGCGGTGTTCATCTGCAAAAACCATGAGGTTTTTATCACCTGCTAAAACCAGGTCGTGATTTCCGGATTCCCTAACATGGATACAGCATTTCTCGAGCATTTCGCCGAGGTTAAACCAGTTCTTTTTAAGGCCAACATGCCCCTGGTTAATTTTGGATACGTTGAGCAGGTCATCAACCAGTTCGGTTATTTTATCCATACTCCTCGAAGCCTGATCAATCACCTTTGGAAAAAGTACAGTATCTGGATTTTCGCGCATCCGCACCAGCAATTGCAGCGAAGCCTTTAAAGTGGTAAGCGGTGTTTTGAGTTCGTGGCTTGCAATTGAGATAAAATCATCTTTTTGCTGCTGTAATGCTTTATAAGCGGTAATATCCATCACGGTACCGAGTGTACGGAGTCTGTTTCCCAGTGCATCGAAATAAACCTTTGCCTGGAACCTGAGCCATTTCATTGGAAAACCTTCACGCAGGTAGCGTGCTTCATAAAAAATCTGTCCGGTGTTTTTAGCTTCTTCATGTGCCAATACACTTAAATGAACATCATCTGGATGATAATGATCGATAATGGTTTCGCGGGCAACGCCATGGCCCAAACCAAACATCTCATCAAAGCGGGTAGAACCAACCAGTTCCCCTGTTTTATAATTAAGCTCGTAAGTACCAATTTCTGCCGCCTCTACTGCCAGACGGATACGTTCTTCCATCTCTTCGATGGCATGCCGTGTACGTACCTTATCCGATACATCAATCCCGACCACCATAATGGCCGAAACAAGCCCTGAAAGATCGGTTACGGGTTCGTATACAAAATCGATAAATACCTGTTCCGGCAATTCATTACGGATGAGCAGCACCTCGGCCTCTGTGGCAAAAAAAGCTTCGCCGGTTTGGATAACCTTTTCCATCACCGGGGCATAAGCTTCTGCAGCTTCTGCAACAGCATCCCAAATGGGTTTTCCATCTACACTTGAACGTTTTTTTCCGACCAGTTCGAGGTAACGGTTATTTACTTCGGTTACCACCAGATCAGTAGCCCTGATTACGCATATGGCAAATGGAGCCTGTAAAATCAGGTTACGGAACCTTGCCTCACTAAGTTCGAGCAAACGGGCCGATTCGGTTAATTCTTCATTGGTTGTAGCTAGTTCTTCGTTGGTTGCGGCAAGCGCTTCATTTATTGTAGCCAATCGTTCATTATTCTCAACGGCCTCCATACCTAAACGGCTGATGTTATCGGCCGATTCTACCAACTGTGTTACATCGGTTGCGTGGCAAACTACACCGATAATTTCATCATTTGCGCCTTTAACCGGCTGATAGGAAAGATTATAATGAAAGGTTTTCAGTTGTCCTTCAAGTTCGATTGTTATCGGCACGCTAATGGCATGGTATGGTTCTCCGGAAGTTAAAACCCCACGCATTAATGCACCAAAAGGTTGTCCGGCAAATTCTGGCAGGATTTCGATCAGCTTTTTACCGATTACAGAGCTGTCTTTACCCCAGGCCTTAAGCGTGGCCGCATTGGCTAGTACAAGCCGCAGCTCGTCACCCAACACGAGGTACATAGGATAAGGTGAGCCTTCGATGAGCCCGGCCAGAATTTCTTTATCAAGGTGCATATTAAGATAAATGGCAAAATACAGTTTTTGAAACTAGTACGCCAATTACGAAGTTAAAAAAAGAAGTAGAAGATTTGCTAATGGTGGGAAGAATTTAGTACTTAGTCCGCAGTCTTTAGTCCAAAGTCCGTAGTCTGGGGCACCTAAAACAGTTAACCGATTTAAACAATTAACCGATTAACCATACGAACATACCAATAAACTATTCTTCCCCTGCAATCCCCAGGTTCCTCACCACGTTAAGTACACCGGTTTGCCAATGCAGATAACCTAAATTGCCACAGATATCAATTACCTGTGCTTCAATTTTAGCAGGCACATCATTTACTACGCGGAAACGGATTTTATATTTTGGATTGTAACTGATGTAGATGATGATATCGTCGTTACGCTCGCCCACATCGGACAGAAAAGCAAGATGTTGATCACGCAATTCTTCCGCTGCCTGCTGCAAACGTCCATTCATTAATCTCGAAAGCGCTTTATCCGGAACAAAATCTGTCTCCAGAATAGCCAATACCGTAACGACCATGAACGCAAAAATAAAAACCTATACCATAGCTGCAAATACAATCTTTCAAAGCACTGGAAATGAGCCTGAATAATTTTACCTGATTTATTAAAAGTTTGAAAACGGATTAAATAAGCCATAAATAACCCATCACCGGAAAATATATCGGCGTTAAAGATTCCTTTATCCTTAGGTTAAATATATGGGAATCATATTAGATTCGCTCCATATCAAAGTATGGTTTGTAAAGAAACTAAATAGGTTTGATCGGCACGATATGGGCTGCCCCGAATAACCAAAAAAGCAGGTACCTGAACGATACCTGCTTTTAAAAATGATCTTATTGAACTAAGAAGCTGTTACTACCAATTGATACCGAGATTGATCTCGAAACTTCCGGCGGTATAACCGCTTAATGCACCTGTTTGGGTAGTGTAAGAAGTGTTAATGCTGTACTTCTTTTTGTAATGCAATCCAACGCCAAAGCTTGCCGCTTTACTGGTATGGTACATGGCGGTAAACAATACCTGCTGGTTGGCAATGCCGAACTGGGCGCCAACATCAACAATATCGGTTATTTCGGTGAAGGAACGGTAGGCTACCTTTGGCTGGAAAACGTTTTCGCCCAGTTGGAATTTATAGCCTGCCGAAGCATATACCACAGGGGTATTGATCAGTTTAAAATTATCCCTTTTGAAGTAATTTTTCAGGTTTACCAGGGCAATATCGGCGTTAAAACCTGTAGTGGTTAGTCCCACGCCAAAATCTCCATCGAAATAGGTTTTATGATCGGTATTGTAAGCACCTATCTGGTTATCGTTCGGATTACCGATAAGATCCTGCATATCTATGCGCTGGTTCATAAACCCGGCCGATATACCGAAATGCAATTTAGCCGATTCGCTTAATGGTAGATGGTATGCATAACTTGCCAGGATACGCGTTTGCCTTTGCAAACCTGCCTTATCAAGGTTCATATTTAAGCCAACGCCTACCCTCTCCCAGCCATAAGTGGCGGTAAGGTTCTGGATCATCGGTGCACCAGGGATATCGTTCCACTGTGAGCGGAAAGCCAGATCAACTGCTGCTCCCTCGGTTAATCCGGCCATGGCCGGATTAGCGAGATAAGTATTGTTGTAGTACTGGTTTAATAAGGGGTTGGTTTGTGCGTTTACCTTTGATACCCCAAGAAGGGCTGCTGCCAGTATCAATATTTTTGTTTTCATCCTTTTCATTTTCTTAACGGTTTCTGATAATGGTGATAAATCCTTTTTGAACAAGTTTATCCGGTCCGTAGGTTATGATATAATAGTAGGTTCCTTCGGCAAGTTCGTTTCCACCGATTGTTCCGTTCCAACTGTTATCATATCCTTTTTTGTTGTACATCAACCTACCGTTGCGATCAAAGATCCTTACTTCGTTGCTCGGGTACATATCAATGTTCTGTACAAACCAGGTATCGTTTACACCATCTCCGTTAGGTGTTAAAATATTATTAGCTACTACTTTGTAATCTTCGTTCACTTTAATGGTGATGGTTACAATACTGCTACATCCACTTGCATTGGTTACGCGGACGGTATAAGTGGTAGTTTGTGCAGGACGGACAGTAAGTATTGCGGTGTTCTGGCCACTGATAATACCGCTTGCTGTAGACCAGCTGTAGCTTGTACCTCCGGTTGCAGTTAATATTGCCGTTTCACCTTTACTGATCTCGGTACCTTTGTTGCTTACAATATTAGCGGTTGGAAGCGCATTGATGGTTAAGGTGCCATTTACATATACAAAGCTATAGTTGTTTGCTACCCCATTTGCCGGAACAAGTGCATAAGTGCCTGCTACATTTCTATTTGCCGTGGTGCTTACCGCTGGTTTGGTTGTTAACGCAGTTTCGGTATCGCCTGATTTAAAACCATTGTATGTTACTGCAAAACTTGGGAAACCATCAGCCTGGCACATTACGGCATTGTTCGCTGTAACGGTTAGTACTGCTTTATTTATGGTTAAGTTAGCGCCTACATAAGTAATTGCGTAGTTGGCATTTAAAGCAACTGTTCCCTGGTTAATGGCGTAGGTACCTGCATTTTCGCCAGCTGTTCTGGCTAATGAACCGGTAAAGCTGTCGCCTGTTACCAATGCCGGAGCAAAAGTATAGGTTAAAGCAGGATCGGTATCGCCATAAGTTTTGCTTTTCGCTGCTGCCGTAACGGTTATCGGCTTAGCAGTTACCGTAAGGTTAGCACCCACATAAGTTAAGGTGTAATTGCTGTTTAGTGCAACTGTACCCTGGTTAATGGCATAAGTACCTACAATTTCGCCAGCTGTTCTGGTTAAGCTACCGGTAAAACTATCGCCGGTTACCAGTGCCGGTGCAAAAGTGTAAGTTAAGGCAGGATCAACATCACCATAGGTTTTGTTTTTTGCTGCTGCTGTAACAGTTACAGTTTTCTTGCCGATGGTTAAATCAGCACCAACATAAGTTAAGGTATAGTTAGCGTTTAAGGCCAATGTACCCTGGTTAATGGCATAAGTACCGATGCTCTCACCTGTTGCCCTGGTCAGGCTTCCTGTAAAGCTGTCGCCGGTTACCAGTACCGGTGCAAAAGTGTAAGTTAAGGCAGGATCAACATCACCATAGGTTTTGTTTTTTGCAACTGCGGTAACAGTTACGGTTTTCTTGCCGATGGTTAAATCAGCACCAACATAAGTTAAGGTGTAGTTAGCGTTTAAGGCCAATGTACCCTGGTTAATGGCATAAGTACCGATGCTCTCACCTGTTGCCCTGGTCAGGCTTCCTGTAAAGCTGTCGCCAGTTACCAGTGCCGGTGCAAAAGTGTAAGTTAAGGCAGGATCAACATCACCATAGGTTTTGTTTTTTGCTGCTGCGGTAACGGTTACGGTTTTCTTGCCTATGGTTAAATCTGCGCTATTGAATGTTATAGTATAATTATTACTTAGAGCAAGTGTACCCTGGTTAATGGTGTACGAACCAATATTCTCACCCATTGCACGACCTAAAGCCCCAGCAAAGTCATCTGTACCGATAAGTGTACCAGTAAAAGTATAGGTTAAAGCAGGATCAGCACTGCCATAAACCTTGCTCTTTGCATCGGCTGTTACCACAATGGCCCTGGCCGTAATATCGGCAGTGGTTGCTGCCGTGGTATTGTCCAGGGTATAGTTACCTGAGGCACCACCACCAATGGCGATACCCGTAACATT
>NZ_DJDT01000015.1 GCF_002432345.1 Pedobacter sp. UBA5917 | reverse complement strand
AAGCCTGCGGCTGATAGCCACCGCCGGCCCAGGTAGTTTTTACCTCCTTCGGCTGTTCGTTAAATTTCTTTTTATAATATTCGAAGGTTTTATCACCTGCGGGTAACTGCAATGCAGCATGTGGCAAAGTATAAGCTAAATACATAAAAAACGACTTCGATTTATTCGCATCCATAAATCGGATAGCCTGTTCCTGGATCAGTTCAGGCGCATATTGGATCTGGTTGCTATGTGTATTTTTCAGTTCAACCTTTAGGGTATTGCTCCACAAATGATCAGGAAAGAAATCGTGCGATTCGCGCTGGCAATTATAACCATAAAACTGGTCTACCCCCTGTTTAACCGGATCGCCCTCAGAACCCGGGTAACCCATACCCCATTTACCAAATACACCCGTTTTATAACCTGCAGCCTTAAACATTTCGGGCATGATAAAAGCAGAATCCGGAAGCGGAAACTGTCCTTCGGGTTTAATTTCATAATTTCCCCTTACCGGGGTATGACCGGTGTGCAAGCCCGTCATTAACGAAGCCCTCGAAGGTGCACAAACACTGGTGCCGGCATAAAACTGCGTAAAACGGATACCACCAGCTGCCAATTTATCGATATTGGGCGTTTCGATTTTTGTTTGTCCGTAACTGCCCAAATCTCCATAACCCATATCGTCGGCAAGGATAAAAATTACATTGGTTTTCTTTTGCGCATAAACAGATAGGGAGAAAACAGAAATCAGGATCAAAAGGCAGATTTTCTTCATTATTTGGGCTTAATTATTGGTTAGTTTAGGTACGGAGCGCGGCCAAAAATATAAATTAAGGCCGAATCACAGCGCTTGATATTTAATATTTTACATATAAAATTTTAACCCTTCAAACTAAATCCATTTAGTCTAATTATTCGTTTATTTACATATTAAAAAAACACAAAATGAAAATACTAATTGCACTATCATTCCTGCTTAGCTTTGGCTTTTATGCCAATAGTCAGGAGACCAAAACACTGATAAAAAACCCATATTATTCGCGTACCGATATCAAAAAACTGAATGTTAAGAATTCGGAATGGAAAAAGATTTTATCACCAGCCTTATATGCAGTTGCACGCGAAGCCAATACAGAAAGGGCTTTTACCGGTAAATTATGGAATGCAACCCAAAAAGGCACTTATTACTGTGCCGTTTGCGGCAATGCACTGTTTAAATCGGACGCCAAATTTGCGAGCGAATGTGGTTGGCCGAGTTTTTTTGAAACCATCCGCAAGGGAAGCACCATTTACAAAACAGATAACAGTTTGGGAATGGAGCGCATCGAGGTATTATGCGGTCGCTGCAATTCGCACCTGGGCCATATTTTCGACGACGGACCCGCGCCTACGCACAAACGTTACTGCATGAATTCCATATCACTCGATTTTGAACCTGATGGTTTTGGAAAGTAGAAAAAGCTGTCATCTTGGCCAGCAAACTCAAATTAAAAGTGTCGTCATCTCGACCGAAACGCAGTGGAGTGGAGAGATCTAACTCGAGATAGATTTCTCGACTTCGCTATGCTACGCTCGAAATGACGGTGCGGGGGAAAAAAAAAAGGCTTCCATTACCATAATGAAAGCCTTTTTATCAGTACCATACCTGATTAGCTCAGGATAATCTGATAATTTACATTTACTCTTTTCGGATAATTGCTTTCCTCATTATTTAAGGATACAAATGCGGCATTTCCGTGAACCTGGTTTTTTAAAGCATGTTCGTAATGCGCCTGGATAGTTTCTTGATAATCGTGCTGAAGGCTTTTGGTAGTTTCGGCTAAAAGATTTCTGTCGTTCAGATTTTCCGGTAATAACGTGATATCGCAATTCCCCTCACTGATTTCTTTGACTAAGTATTTCATTTTGGTTTTAAATCTTCGTTTCCTGCTTTATGAATAACATTTCGAGAACGGCCAAAAATATGGTAAGTCTTTATTTTTCATGTAATCTAAAAGTTAATTTTTTAACTGAAATGCTGTATTAATTCAAACTCAGCACGTATTATTCCGGATACATGATAAAGAACCGTTAACTGGCCCCTCAAACCAAACGGTTGTAAAGGATTATAAAAAAATCGAAACCTTTTAACTAAAGTCTTTGTTAACCATACAGAACACACTTATTTACAATAGGTTAGTCTGCAATTATAAGATAAGGAAATGAAAAAGATATTGGTGGTTGATGATAACAAAGAAATATTAGAAGTAATAGAGCTGATTTTGGGAACAGAGGGTTATGAAGTAAACGGTTTATGGGACGCCACAAAATTGAACCAGCGCATTACAGATTTTCAGCCCGATTTAATTTTACTGGATGTGATGCTGGGCGTTTTGGATGGCCGCGACCTCTGCAACCTGCTCAAAAAGAACAAATCGACAAACCATATCCCGGTAATTATGATATCGGCAAGTCATGGCTTGGGCGACATGAGCGAACGCGTTTGTCACCCGAATGATTTTATCGCCAAACCTTTCGACATTAACAACCTGATTGATAAAGTTGGTGCCCAGCTTGCAGCTTAAGGTTTCTGATTAAAGAAATTATTCATAAATACGCCCTGAAATTTTATTGCGTTTGCCCAATATTCCCAATTGTGTGCACCCGGCCTTGTAATAAAATCGTGCGGAATGTTATTGTATATCAGTTCATCGTGCAGGCGTACATTGGCTTTATAGAAAAAATCATCTACACCGCAATCAATAATAATATCCAGTGATTTAGGTTTGATCAGGTAAATCAGATCGATTACGCTATGCTGTTTCCAACGTTCCGGAAATTCGTCTTCTGCCCCTAATCTTTTTGGTATGTTCCAGCCGTTGGGGAAAGGTTTAATATCCACACCGCCACTCATGCTGCCCGCTGCACCAAATACATCCTGATGTTTAATGGCGAGATAAAGTGCTCCATGGCCGCCCATGCTTAAACCCGTTATTGCCCTTCCCTTTTTCTCGGCAATGGTTTTATAATGCTCATCAATATAACCTACCAATTCTTTGGCAACATAGGTTTCGTATTTCCATTCGGGGTCAACCGGACTATCGAAATACCAGCTCGTAACATTTCCATCAGGGCACACAATAATAAACTGGTACTGATCGGCCAGATTTTTAATACCGGGTACATTTTTTACCCACTCCCCAAAATTGCCACCTGCACCATGAAGCAGGTAAACTACCGGAAAAGATTTACCTGTTTTGTAACTATCAGGTTTAATTACCACAGCCTTAATATTTTTCTTCATCGATTTGCTGTAGGTCAAAACCGTATCAACTTCGGCAGCACTGGCCATTTTGGCAAATAAAAACAAACAGATGGTAATTAAAAAGCGGTTTCTCATTTGTAATTTTTAATGTGATTAAGCAATACGATGCTAAATTTATAAAATAACTCCATATCCTTTGCCAATTCATCCAATTGAAATAAAAAAGATACCATAGGCACCTTCAAAAGAATATTTAAACTTTAAAACAATTTTGTTACATGATGGTTGTTGAACGGATGAACCTACAGAATATGAATAAAACTTACCCTTTTTACATCAAAGCTCCTGTAATCCTCCTGGGATTGGTAATTACGGTTTTTATGATGAGCGTACTGAGAGATATTTTGGTCCCTCTGGCCTTTGCGGCCTTAATTGCCATCCTCCTAAATCCCCTTACCAACCGTTTCGAAAGAAAAATGCCAAGGATATTAAGCATTATCCTTGCTATGCTGATCGGTTTAATTGTTGTAATCGGCGTACTTTACTTCCTATCCTCCCAGGTGGCCCACTTTTTTGATGACCTGGATAGCATTAAACATAAATTATCGCAGCTGCTCGAAGAAATAAAAAACTGGCTGCAAACAAGTTTTGGCATTTCTACCCAAAAACAGATGCAGATGGTTAACGATGCCGCAAATGGCAGTAAAGCGTTAATTGGCCAAACCATTAACGGCCTGATGGGTGTTTTAAGTGTTATTTTTCTGATTCCGGTTTATACTTTTTTAATATTACTGTATAAAACACTCATCCTTAACTTTATTTACGAGGTTTTTTCGGAAGAGAACAAACAAAAGGTAGCCGAAATTTTGGGCGAAACCAAAGCAGCTATCCAAAGTTATATTGTTGGTTTATTGATCGAAACTTCTATTGTTGCGGTGATGAACTCTGCAGCTTTATTGATACTGGGTGTACCAAATGCCATTCTGATTGGCGTTATCGGTGCCATTTTAAATCTCCTGCCTTATATAGGTGGTATTATCGCCATTGCATTGCCTGTTTTAATGGCAACATTAACCAAGGATGGTTTCACTACGCAGTTATTAATTATTGCCGCTTATGCTTTAATCCAGTTTATCGACAATAATATCCTGGTACCGCGTATTGTATCGAGCAAAGTGCAGATCAATGCCTTAATCTCTATCGTAATCGTATTAATGGGTGCCGCACTTTGGGGCATACCCGGCATGTTCCTATCCATTCCTTTTATTGCTGTGCTGAAGATAATCTTCGATCGGATTGACGGATTAAAACCATGGGGAAAACTATTGGGCGATAGCATTCCTACGGAGCACATGGGGCAGGTAAAAAGGTTTAGGAGAAAGAAAAAACTAACTACTTAAAAGAGGTTATATTCTGTTTTTGAAAATGATGGTTCTGTAATTCTTCGGAAACGGTAACCCCGTCATCCGCTTTATCCCGATGAAAAATCGGGATGCACGCTCCTACCGGGTTTATTTAACAAAGGCTGCTGCACAAAGTTCTAAGCGTTCAAAAAGATCAGCATCATTTATAAGCGCCCAGCCGGTCATCTTCATACAGGCCGGGCCACCTAGACCCGATTGGAGTGAACACGAAGTAAAACGGAAAGCGGGAAGAAGCCCCAATAGTAGCAGTAAATTGCTCTTCTAATTATGTCGCAGTTTATAAATTTCCCTTCTAACTTCGCTCAGGGTGACACTCAAATAAAAAACTCGTCATCTCGACCGCAGCATCGCGGAGTGCCCGCCTGCTACGGGCAGGGAGAGATCTATATCAAGTTAAGTTGTTCGTAGCAGATTTCTCCACTTCGGTCGAAATGACGGCTTGAGGTGAATTTTATGCAATAAATTGTTTTCCGAAAAGACGGTAATTTTGGAAAATTATGTCAACTTAATTTTATTACATTTGGCTACACGAACAACCATGAAACTAACCTCTTTTCTTTGCCTCACGCTACTGGCAACGGCCTTAATTTCTAAAAGTTTTGCGCAAAACAAACTTCAATCTTCTTCATTTATCACTTTTAATGGCTACAGCAGTAATTTCGCCGAAAAAATTGACAAAAAAGAACCGGTAACCATTGCTTTTTTAGGTGGCTCCATTACCAATATGGAAGGTTGGCGCGGCTTGGTTTGCAACTATTTAACCAAAACCTATCCACAGAACCAGTTTAAATTTATCAATGCTGGCATTCCATCATTAGGGAGTTTGCCACATGCTTTCAGGCTGCAGCGCGATGTGCTCGATAGCGGAAAAATAGATCTCCTGTTTATAGAATCGGCCGTTAACGACCATGTAAACAAAACAGCAGAACAAACACAGCGCCGCGCATTAGAAGGCATCATCAGGCATACGCTTTCAAAAAATCCAAAAACCAATATTGTGTTGATGGCTTTTGCCGAAGAGGATAAAAACAACGATTTTGATAATGGTAAAATCCCAACCGAAGTAAAAGTACACAGCGATTTGGCCGAATATTACCATTTACCTTTTATAAATTTGGCTTTAGAGGTTGATAAACGCATTGCAAATAAGGAATTTACCTGGGCAACAGATTTTAAGGACCTTCATCCGGCACCCTTCGGACAGCAGATTTATTTTAATACAATCAAAACCTACTTAGAGGAGAATCAGAAAAACACCGATAAGAAAGCAAATGCCAGCCTGCCTAAAATCATTGATAAATTTGCATATACCAAAGGTCAGTATGTAAGCATTAATGCTGCCGAAAACTTAAATACCTTTAGCATTAACAAAAACTGGAAACCAACTGATGGTTTAGAAGCAAGACCAGGTTTTGTAAATATCTCAGTATTGGAGAGCAGCACCAGGAACAGCACCTTCGATTTAATTTTTAAAGGCAATGCAGTAGGTATTGCTGTTTTATCTGGTCCAGATGCTGGCGCACTACATTACCGTATCGATGATGGTGAAGAAAAAACGATTACCCTTTACACACCCTGGAGTGCGAGTTTGCATTTGCCATGGTATTTATTATTGGGCGATGGATTAGGTGGTGGCGAACACAAATTGAGTGTACGTGTAAGCGAGCAGCACAATTTAAAATCTACTGGTTACGCCTGCCGGATTGCCTATTTTCTGGTAAACGCAAATTAACTGTTGGTCTGGATTTGTAATCTAATATAGTCCGCGTTTGTAACGCGGATTTATGAGCATAGCGATTTCATCGCCAACTATAATTAACATATCCATGTTCAGATTTGTAATCTGCCCCAACATTTTCATTTTCAGATTACTTAATCGTTTTAGTTTAAAACAATATCAATCCTCATTTGCTTAATAAACAAAAAAACTTCTCATGAAAAACATCAGATTAATTATCCCTGCCCTTTTAGTATTGTTTTCTGCCTGTAGCGAAGCCACCAGGAATACCGCAAAAAGCGAAAGCTCAGCCGAAGCTACTTCTACGGCTAAAACCGATTCGCTTGAGGCCAAAATAAAAGTAAATGGTAATGTTGCGCCAGGAGATCCTTTATTATTGAGATTTGTGGTGTATAACAATACCGATTCAACCAAAAGTTTCTGTATCTGGCACACCCCTTTCGAACCTTTAATGAGCAGTTATTTAAGCATCACCAACGAAAAAGGCGAAGAAGCACAATACAAAGGTGCAATGGCCAAAAGGGTAATGCCGCCACCGGCAACCAGTTATTCGAAAGTAAACGCAGGTGATAGCTTGGTGGCAAACGCCGATCTGCTTAAAGCCTACGACCTGAAAAAAGGATCGAGTTATAAAGTAGTGTACACTGGTGGTAATATGAGCGGATTGGTTTCTAAAGATACGATAACCTTCATTTATACCGATTTACCTTAACTCTTATTGTTCCGATTGTAAAAACCAGGGGTATTTAACCCCCTATTTTGTCGCATTTACTCTTCCATGGCTGTAAAAGTTGCCATAACTTTACCATACAAATTTAAACCAAAAGAAAATGGAAAACACAGCACCAATTACCATCGAAACAACAGTAAATGCACCTGTAGAAAAAGTTTGGGAATTTTGGAACAATCCCGATCACATTACTAAATGGAGTTTTGCCTCTCCAGATTGGCACACGCCATATTCAGAAAACGATTTAAAAGTTGGCGGTAAATTTAAAAGCACCATGGCTGCAAAAGATGGCAGCATGAGTTTCGATTTCGGCGGAACCTATACCACCGTTGATGCCAACAATAAAATCGAATATACTTTGGAAGATGACAGAAAGGTAAGTATCATTTTTGAAGCGTTGAGCGAGCAGACCAGGGTGATTGAAACTTTCGATCCTGAATCGACCAACCCGATCGAAATGCAACGCGGTGGATGGCAGGCCATTCTGGATAACTTTAAAAAATATACTGAAGAGGGATAGATAATAAAGTCGTCATTGCGAGGAGGAACGACGAAGCAATCTTACAACGATCGCTATTAGCATCTGTATTAGGATTGCTTCGTCGGCTGAAAAAGCCTTCTCGCAATGA
>NZ_DJDT01000180.1 GCF_002432345.1 Pedobacter sp. UBA5917 | reverse complement strand
CGAAGGATCTCTCATTTGCTTCCCGCTGATTACACAGAATACACAGATACAGGATCCATTTAGCCACGGAGGCACGGATTAACACGGAATACTCAAAGCCACAGTTCTGCTCACATTTTCCTCACTTGTCATCCTGAGCGTAGTCGAAGGATCTTTCATTTGTCTCCCGCTGATTACACAGAAAAAGCCGCAGATGCGGGTTATTTTAGCCACGGTGGCACGGATTTAAACGAAATAGTCAAAGCCACCGTTCTGCTCACATTTTCCTCACTTGTCATCCTGAGCGTAGTCGAAGGATCTCTCATTTGCTTCCCGCTGATTACGCAGAAAAGTCCGCAGATGCGGGTTAATTTAGCCACGGAGACACGGATTTACACGGAATATTCAAAGCCATGCCTCATCCAACCCACCGTCATCTCGACCGTAGCGGAGAGATCCGCGAGGCAAGATTACCTAACACCTCAACATCTGCTTAATCTGCGCTTTTTATCTTTTTAAATCTGCGGGAACCTTTAGCATTTTTTCCCCGCTGATCACGCAGAAAAAGCCGCAGATGTAAAGCTTAACCGCATTGTTCATTTATGAACGAAAAGCGTTCACTTACGGACATATATTTGCCTTATTTTTTAGAAAAAACCGTGTAGAGCACATCTAATAGCGATATCCGCTCTTGGCACAGTGTTGGTCATTACGGAGATAAAACACAAAAATGAAGAAGCTATTATTATTTGCGCTTATGGCGAGCACCATACTCTCCCAGAATATTGATGCCTGTACCGTAATTTCGTATGCATTAAAAGGTGAGGTATATGCAGCGGCCAACGAGGATGATTATATGGGGTTTGCCCGGGTATGGTTCAATCCAAAAACTGCCGATCGGTATGGCTCGGTTTGTTTCGGACTACCAGACATGCAGGCACAGGCAGCCATAAACGAACATGGGTTATTTTATGATTTTACCGCGCAAAATATAGATCCTAACCAGTTTCATTTTAAAAATGTCTTTTCAGGAGACCTGTTTTTCGAAATTCTCGGAAAATGTAAAACAGTACCGGAAGCAATGGTTTATTTGGATAAGTACGATTATACGGCAAGTGCTCAGATATTAATTGCCGATGCACTTGGAAATTCAATCATCATTAATGCAGGCACAAAACTAGCCAAATCAGGCGCTTATCAGATTAACACCAACTTCGATATCAGCAAACTCAAAACCAAAAGCTATTTGTGCAGAAGATATGATATTTCGGACGAAGCCTTGAGAAAAGCAACTGTTTTAAACGTTCCTCTTTTTCGTGACGTTTTAAACCGCACACGTCAGGAAGGAAAATTATCAACCATTTACTCCAACATTTACGATCTTAAACGGAAAATAATTACGGTATACAATTTTCACGATTTTGAACATCCTTGGGTAATCGATTTAAAAAAAGAACTGGCCAAAGGTTACCGTTTGGAGAAATTAAGCAATAGATTTCCGACCAGTTTTGCTTACGAACAGTTTTTGATGAGCGATAAAGCCATGTACCGCAAAGAAGCGATTCTGGACGAGATCAATACAAAAGGATTACAACCTACCCTGAACAATTATTTCGATCTGGGTAGAAACACAGAAAAAAAAGACAGTACGCTTAACAGCATATTACTGGAAGTAGGCATTCAACTGGTTAAAGAAAGTTATAACCAGTATGCCAATGGCGGACTTTGGGAATATTGGTTCGAAATGCCAGGAGGCTTTAAAATAGAAAACATCAACGATAAGCGTATACGCGCCGCGGGAGAAATTTTTAATTATTTAAAAACGGAAAAAGGAATAGATAACAAACTGCAGCACTTTATTTTCGAACTAAGCGCTTATGTTAACTTAGTACAGGGCGATCGCAATAGAGCAAAAGAATATTATAGTATAGCATCAGCCAGTAGTACAGACACCTGGCCCATCTCTTTTAACCGGTCGAAAAAAATGCTGGCGATTTTATAAGCTGAACAATCGGTTAGCAGGAATAATGAACAAAAAAGGATACCATCAACTACCGAAAACTTTATACATTAGTTACCGAGAGCGTTAATAGATTCGGAGTCTGGACAATTGTTCAGCTCCGTTTCCAAAATCACGCGAAAAATTTACCCAAAGCATCCGGAAAACAACTTTATCAGGCATTTCTACTCAATATTGCGGCATAAGCCGTAAGCATAATGCAGATAAACGAAGCGATTGTTCTGATTCTGTGATAAAAGTTCCAGCCAGGTTCAAATTTATTACGCAATGCCGTTAATTCTTCTGTGTTTAACTTAGTTAAATCGCTGCCATCCAATAAATCATTAAGCGGTACATTGCCGATAACGGTTACCAAAAAAACACCACCAAAATACAATAGTGCGGCTACAAGGAGCAAATAAAGAACGGTAGACTGTTCTTTAAAAAACCAAACACTTATTGGCAATAATATCAGTGTTCCCATAAAAGAAGCAAAGAACAAAGGGTTTAAAATAGCCCTGTTGATAGATTGCATGGATTGTAGAAAAGAAACATCGGACAGCCGCGCAAGCCCCGGGATTACCGAGCATGAATAAGCATAAAATAAACCACCGATCAAGGCTGTAGATACCGTGCTTAACAAGAGGATAATATTTTTAAAAGTCATAAATTGTTATTTAGATAATCTGCATAGTACGAATTTATGAAAATCTTGGTCATGGTCAACATCTTAAAAAGTAAAACCGCTCCCTATATAATGGCCAATAACTAGTCTATCCTATTAATTGTGATAACATAACTACCATTAGTATTACCGATCGCTCCAAAGGTTGACATTCTGAACAGCATAATCTGCCCAGCAGTGAGCTTAATCAGCTCGCTTTTTGTTACAGATACCAGCGTAAAATTAAAACCGGCCCTTGGTGGATTAATACATCCCATATCATAAGCTCCATATTGTGGGGGAGTTGGCCCATTGCCTGCATAAACTAATACCAATCCACCGTAAAATACTGTAGATTGTGTATAACGTGTAGTAAAAGATACCTGATAAAGTCCGGTTTGGGCAGCTGTAAAAGTATGCCCGCTAAATTCATTCAAATTATCGAATGTTTCGGTAGGTGCTTCTGTCACATCATTAAAATATGGCGTGTTATCGGCTGCGAGCGTGATGTTACCAGTTATCCTTACCGCACTGATGTTATCAGGGTTGCGTATTTTTAGAACTCCACTCGCATCTGTTACTATTGTTCCGCTCGTGGAGGTTGCATTGCTTAATCCTTCTAAACGGATTGGGTCTGATGTTGCCTTAACATGTAATTTGTTGGTGGGGCTAGTTGTACCAATGCCTGAGTTTTGCGCCAATACCATATTTGATATTAGTGCAAAAACCACGAGAATTATCAATTTTTTCATGATTCTGCGTTATATTAGGTTAGTAGATAGCATTAAATACGTTATCAGTATTATTAATGAATATCTATAGATACAAATCTATGATGAAAAAAAATACAAAAAATAACAAATCGGCAGACAACCTTAAAAACTCCATGATATAGCATTTTAGCTCCATGAATATTAAAGTCGTTACCGTTTCCGGAACATTTTGTCAACTTTATTAAGTGCAGAAAATATAGGGGCAAAATAACGCAGTAATACTTATTGTTTTACTTCAGAATAATTAAGATCTGGGGATAAAATTGCTAAATATCCAAATCTAAAATGAGAGCGTCATTTTAGATAGGAAAGAGATTTAATTTAAATATAGATTTGATAGGTAGATGTAGATATGAGCGTATTTATGTAATACTTCAACAAAGGTTACCATAAACTTTAAACAGTTTTTTATTTTAACCTGATACGAATATCGAACATAGAAAACGATAAACGAATCAGGTTACACATATCGGTACATTTTCGTTATAAATGGTTCTAATTGCAGGATAGCTGCCGGTTCCGCAGAGATTATATTAAACGTTTAACCATAAAAATAGAGCTTTTCGCCACCTTGGATGCTCTTTTTATCATCTTAACCCCAAAAAAGTGGATATACCTGAATGGTTTGTTTATTGATTAACTACTATAAATCAACCATTTATTTATTCATGTATGTTTCATAATACACATTTTTACATTATTTTAACCGAAGAATTTCAAAAATTGAAACAATTGCGTACAAACCGTGCTAATTTCGTTACGAAAAGGTGTAATTTCGTTATGCACGCAAAAGAAGATTAGGAGATGATAAAATGTATAGCCATAGATGATCAGCAGAGTTCGATAGTTGGACTGGAGAAATACATTGAGGATACCCCAAATATGAGGTTGGTTGCGAGTTATACCAATCCGCTTACGGCTTTGATGGAACTGAAGAAGCTTGAATCGGTTGATGTAATTTTCATGGATGTAGAAATGCCGCAGATTTCGGGGCTCGAACTTGCAAAGGCAGTGCGTTCTAAAACCAGGAAACTCATATTTACAACATCCCACCAGGAATATGCTTTTGAAGCATTTGAGGCTGATGCCGACGCTTATTTGTTGAAACCTTATGGATATGCAAAATTTGCCCTTACTTTAAACAGGCTTTTCGGCGAAGAACTGGAAAGCGGCGATGAAGAGACGTTTTTTTTGGTAAAAAATAAATCGGAAGAGCATAAAGCCGTGCTGGTACGTTACGCTGATATTATAGCTTTTGAGAGCTTTCATAACTACATCAAAATCCATACAAAGGAAAAGATAATTATCGCTTACCTGAGTTTAAAGGACGTAAAGGAGCAGTTAAGCATCAAAAAAGGATTTATACAGTTACATAGGGCGTATATTATTGCAATTGAACATATACAGCATATAGATGGCAGTAGGATTACACTCTCCAACCAGACCAGTTTTACGGTTGGGGATATTTACAATAACGATTTCCGTGATTTTATTACGGATAAACTGATTATCAGCAGCCGCAAAAAATAACGGCTGCCAATTTAATTTTAAACGCTTATTAATCCTGATGTGGATGTTGCGCTTGAGGTTGTACAATTGGGATCGGATGTTGAAGAATCCAATTGTTTATTGTAATTTTTCATTGTTTTTTTGAATGTAAAAAGCGTTCTTTTACTTAATCTTCTAATTTTCATCATTTATTTTTTTTAGAAAATTAGAAGCAGATTTATATTGTAATATTACGGGTTACATACATAGCAGAATTATCGTTATGAATAGATTTAAATGGGATGATATTTTAATTAAAAATTGGCTTTTCCGTTACAGGATACATTTCATTGTGTGGACTTGCTTTATATTTTGGGAAAGTATCCTTACAGGTTTGATATTTGGCGAATTTGGAAAACTAGGCAACTATGTAATCCATTATATCGTTAATATTTCATTATTCTATATACATGTTTGGTTACTAGAAAAAGTAACGGTGTTTCCAAAACAGGCAGCATGGAAAATCCCTATGATTGTAATCTTAGAACTTGCTGTTTATTGCTATGGGGTATGGAGCATGGATATGCTGCTAATAAAATACACTGATTTAATACCGCGTGGCTTTATACCTACCATTACCAGGATGTTCAGGTTATTGTGGAGATCATCGTTCTTTTTACTCTTTTCAACAGGTTATTTCTTTTTAAAAATCTATCTAAGCGAAAAAGCAGAAAAAGAACGTATTGAAAAGCAGCGTTTCCAAATGTTACTGGATAAAGAAAGAATGGATAAAGAACTGGTGATGTCTAAAAATGCCTTTTTAAAAGCGCAGATCAATCCGCATTTATTATTTAACACTTTTGAGTTTATCCATCAAAAAATCAGACAACATTCGCCCGAAGATGCAGAGGTAATGGTTTACCTATCGGATATGATGCGTTTTGCCGCTACTACCGAACATCACGAAGGTTATGTAAAACTGAACGAAGAAATTACACAGTGCCAAAATCTGATCAAACTGTATCAGCTTACACAGGGCAAGGTTTATATCGAGCTGGCTTTTTCGCCCGATGTGTTGGGCATCAAAATCATTCCATTGGTACTACTCACCATTTTGGAGAATATATTTAAACATGGAAATGTTTTTGACCCGGATAACAAGGCTACTATTGATGTTTTTATGGATGGTGAACTGCTGAGGATAGAAAGCAGAAATTTACCGGCAGTGGTGAGAAGTAAGGTAGGATTTGGTTCGGGATTGGATAATATCAGGACCCGACTGGAATACAGTTATGGAAAACATGCCGAAATGAAAGCCTGCCTGGATGAAGAAGGTTTTTATACATTAAGCATTGCCATTGAAGAAAAAGGTTTAGCCGCTGCATTTCCTGATCAGTTACAGGAAATGGTATATTTGGCTAAATAACCGCTTATACAAAACGATCGATAGCGGGCGATTTGGTTACCTCGTAAAAGGTGGAGGTATTAAAAGATGAAACTTTAAATACAATTTCTTCTTCCCTTTTGGCCAGGGCATGTATGCCAGGGGTAAATCTTTCCCTAAATCTTTTAATACAGGCATTTGCATGGCAAATGATTTCGTAGTGGTTTTTGCTTTTTACAATTACTTCCATTACATAATCGGGCCATTGCTTCATAATCAGGTGCGGTAGCCAACTAAACTGTTGATTTTTAACCATTAGCCCGATTTCCTCAATTGCTACGTCAGGAATCCCCTCTCCTACAATCTGCAACCATTTGCCGTCAACTTCATCAACAATGCCCAAAACATCGATGCCAGATAGCACCAACCATGGATCTTCCATGCTGGCCTGGATGAGCTGAAAGGATTGATCCTCAAAAAAGTTATGCTGAAAATGGTAAGTAAGCTCGATCATATTTATTGGGATATCAGTTATTTATGGGCAGGTTATTAAGCTTCATTAATGTTTGGATGGTATTGGCAAAACGTTTCATCGAAATCGGTTTTCCGAGGTAACATTCAAAATTGGGATCTATTGTTCTCACATCGTGTTCTAGATTGGAAGAAGCATAAATTACAAATCTTGCCTTATCCTTCAATTTTTTAGATAGTTCGGTTCCCTCCATTCCATCCATGTCAATATCTAAAAACAGAAAATCTATTTTATCGCCTTTGCCAATTATGTTTAATGCATCGATGGGATTATTGAAAGTGCTGGATACTTTTAGGAAATCAATTTCACCAATATAATCGTTCAGCGCATCAATGGCATGTTGCTCATCATCAACTATCGAACAGTTGTAATACATATTTGTAGATTAAAGTAGACTATACAAATCTTGCTAAAATCTGCGGCATATCCAATAGCTGGAGAAAAAAAAGGTAAAAGTACGGTAGCATCTGTATTTAAAATGTGAACACCGCTTTATAATAAAGCTGTATTAGCCTGCATTTTGGCAGAAAAAATAAGTAAAAGCCTGTAATCAGCTTTTTTAAAATTTATTAGAAAAAAGAATATAAAAACGAGATTTTTCAGATTATGGCCAAAAGGAATCGCAGAATTTATCGGCTTTAATAGGGTAACAGAATTGCTAAAATCTGTTCAAACTATGCCTGCTTAAACTATTCATCCTGTTCATATTAAATAAAATAAAACTTTATCACAAAAATTGCGTTAGCTAATAACATCTACATTAAGCGCTATAAAAGAAGTCAGAACAGATTTTACAAACCTTTAAACCGCTTATTATGTATTTTCCCCGATCTATTTTATTATTATTCCTGTTATTGCTCTATTATAATGTAAATGCCCAAAACGGCAACCAGCCTCCATCCCTTCTCGATCAAAAATCGGTTTTACTTAATGTGGGTACACAAGGTGTAGGTGCTGAATTTGCTTATGGTGTTTTACCAGAGCTTGCATTAAGGGGCGGATTGAATTTTATTCCTTTTAAAGCCCATAATGTTTTTAAAATTTCCGGATTTAATTCTACTTCAAATTTATCGGCCAATTTTTATAATGTACATGCGCTGGCCGACTACACACCTATTAAAACTGCATCTTGGTTTAGACTGGTTGGTGGTTTTGCCTATTTTTTCAAAGCAAAAGGAGATATCCGGGTAATCCCATCTGATGATTATAAATATGGCGACCTGGTGCTAACAGAAGATCAGATCGGTTATGTAGATTTAAAGGTAAACTGGAAAGGTTTAGCGCCTTATCTGGGGCTGGCTTTTGCACACATCTTCCCACGGAATAAATTTAATGTAAATTTTGATCTGGGTACCTATTACCTAAGCAAACCAAAAGCAGACATTATCGGAACAGGCTTATTGGAAGGAAATTCATCGCAAACACCACAGTTCCAATCCAACATTAAGGATTACCGGTGGTTACCTATTGTTCAAGTAAATTTCAGTTACCGGTTATAACCCCAAAATTATGGAAACACTAAGAAAAATACAGTTGCTATTGGTTATGTTAACCATTGCTGCATGTAAAAAACCGACCGAAAATATTAAAATCGTAATTGATACGGATGTGATTAAATATACCGCCTTGATTAATGTTACTGATGGGCAAAACGGAAGTGCTGCACCTGCCGGCACAACCATTGCCATTACGGGCGCTGCTGCAAACGACATTTATGAATTATCGGGTAAAAAGGATATCAAATTAAGTTCAGGCATTGTAACCATTGGCCTTAAGCCAACTGTTGCGCCAGCGGTCAATGAACCAATTACCATTAATGCTGAAATTAATGCTCCGGGCTATAACAAAGAAACGAGGCAGGTTACTTTCAGGACAGAAACTAAACAACAGGTAGTAAACATACAGTTAACCAGAACCGGCTCTACTGCCCCTCCTATAGTTACACCACCGCCACCTGTATTTAATAATGTATCGTTAACTTTTACCGGCCGTTGTCCCAACAGAACAGATATTGAAGTTAGACCAAGTGTTTATGTATATTTCAAAAAATCAGGCAGTAACGCAGCTTTTCAATATCTGGGGTATATGGATAAAGGCAATATTAGCACAAACTTGTTGCAACAGGGCGAAACTTATGATTTCCAGATTGTTTATGGAGCTGAAACCTATAAAGTAAGTCAGAGAATAGATCAGACAAGTTACAATTTGACCCTGGATATGCCTGCAGCCTGCAATTTTTAGGTTATGGTACGGTAGTAAATAATAAGCCGTCCCGATGTAAAATCGGGACGGCTTTATTATTTTATTAATTTTTATAAAGCGGCCTGGGCATCTCTTAATGCTTTAATGGCATCATGACCTGCATTTATACCATCCTGCTGTTTCAAAAGTACAGTTCTGATCTCTTCGCCAAGCTCATTTTCCTGAAGTGCATCACGATATGCTTTTTTAATGGCATCTTCACCGCGTTCGCATTCGGCCAGAATACTATGCCTATCATCACCACCAAAGTTAGCTTTAATATCAATCCAGGCCCTGTGCAAACTTCCTAAAATAGTATTGCCGGTATCAGGATTTTCGCCGTTTCTTCCAACCAATCCGGCAAGTTCGGTCACATTTGCCCTGCTATCTGAAGAAAATTTATCGAAAGTTGCTTTTAAATCAATGTTTTCGTCTTTTAAATCTGCACTGGCTTTATCAAAGCCGTCTGCCCTGTCGTTGTTAATCTGAATCAGGTCGTTTAATACCTCAACTGTTTTTTCTTGATTTTCCATAATATATAGTAGATAATTTAGAATAAGAACAGTATCTGGAGCAGAATAGTTTAGATTATTTTACAACTTAAAGGAAAAAATTGTGTTTATAAAAAGGTTTAAAAAGAGAAAGCCCCATATTACTATGAGGCTATATATGAAGTTTTATAAGCATCCACCGATAAAACTAACCAAACAAACTATACATTAAACGCAAGAGGTTTTAAATTGTTTTAAAAAAAATGATTTTATTATTAATAAGAAAAAACTCCTGCGATAAGCGTTGGGCGACTGGCGTTTCAATTAACGAATTTACATCTAATCTAATTACCAATGACTAAATCACAATGATCAAAATCTAGCGATCGGTTTATTAACCATTAAGAAATTAAGGGCATTAAGCGTAAAGTTGCTATTTGGTTATTGATTTCCATCATCCATCTTACCTCTTCCATTTTCCATATTTTCACCATTAAGAAATTAAGGGCATTAAGAGTAAAATTGCTATTTGGTTATTGATTTCCATCATCCATCTTACCTCTTCCGTTTTCCATCTTTTTCACCATTAAGGAATTAAGGGCATTAAGAGTAAAGTTGCTTTGGAATTGATGGTCAGTTAATCCCTGAGCGTAGTCGAAGGGTAAACAATTAACAAATTTACATCTAATTACCAATGATCAAATTATCAATGATCAAATTACAATGATCAAAATCTAGCGATCGATTTAGCAATGCAGCAATTAACCAATTAACCAGTAAAAATGGTTAACTAAATAATAGGCAGTTTGCGCAACCAATGAACAAATGACCAATGAACAAATAAACCACCCTACCGTCTATCTCACCTTTTAATTTGTCTACTTCACCCCTTTTCAACTGGTTTTGTTGCTGCGCCCAACGCACTTTTGTTGTATAAAACATAAACATTATGACACAGAAAACAACAAAAACACTTTATTGGATCGGCGTAGCATTAACTTCTCTATGGTTTGGTACCAGCGGCGTTTGCGAATTAACAAAAAGCCCTATTGTTTGGGATATTACCCTAAAATTAGGTTATCCGGCTTACTTTATTTATGTATTGGGTGTAGCAAAATTAGCAGGGATTATTGTACTCGTTACTCCTAACAGATTATTGAGATTGAAAGAATGGGTATTTGCGGGGATCTTTTTTGATATCATCTTCGCCTTTTGTTCGAAAATAGCCGTTTTAGGACCTTTAGATGCATTGGATGCAGTTGTAGCGTTTTGCATCGTAGCAACAACGTATAGCATGTTCCGCAAGTTGTATGCGGTTAGTTACAGTGTTAGTTAAAAGCTGTATTAAATACAAAATACTGACCATTAATAAGTTAAGAACATTAAGATTAAAGTAACTTTTGAAGTTATTGTCAATTAACTATTCTCATTCAATTATCAATGATCAAATCACAATGTTCAAAATCTAGTGACAGGTTTAGCAATTCAGCAATTAACCATTTCACCATTAAGGAATTAAGGGCATTAAGATTAAAGTTGCTTTGGAATTGATGGTCAGTTAACTATTCTCATTCAATTATCAATGATCAAATCACAATGTTCAAAATCTAGCGACCGTTTAACAATGCAGCAATTTAGCAATTAATCATTTCACCATAACGATGTTCAAAATCTAGCAACCGATTTGGCAATGGAGCAATCCAACAATTTAGCAATTTATACAATGAACAAATGACCAATGAACCAGTGAACAAATGACTAATAAACTAACCTCCTGTTTTCAACTTTTGCCGGTGCTGTTTGCCCCATTTGATCATTTCGAGAATGATATCGCCGAAAGATCTGCAATAATCGGTTGAAGTATATTCGATAGTAACGGGCGTATCATCTATTACAGTTCTTTTGATCAATTGATTGGCGGTCATTTCTTTTAATTCTTTCGAGAGCATCCTTGTGGTAATACCGGGGATGCTTCTTTCTATATCCCTGAATCGTTTATTGCCATTACAGATGGAATTGATGATGGGAAGTTTCCATTTGCCACCAAGTACATAAAGGGTATCCTGCAAAGCCTGAATTTCTTCCTGCTGGTTACGTGGGTTTGACAGTACTTCGGCTGCCATCTGATTTCTTTTTTCTTGCTCCATAACTGGTATACTCTGTTATACTACTTACAAAAGTATACCAATATAGCGATACTTTTGCATCCATAAAACATAATTTTTATCATGAATAATTTAAATGGAAAAAAAGCGCTGGTAACCGGCGGAAATAGCGGCATTGGTTATGCCACCGCAAAAGAATTAAAAGCGCAGGGCGCTGACGTAATTATTACCGGAAGAAGGAAAGATGCAATAGAAAAGGCTGCACAGGAATTGGGCGTTATAGGTTTTGTGGCAGATCAGAGTGAGATTACTGCAATTGAAGGCCTGGCCGGTGAGGTAGAAAAAACCTTTGGAAAAATCGACATCCTGTTTATTAATGCGGGTGTGGTAGAACAGAGCAGTATTGCAGATGCAACCGAAAAAGTCTTTGATACCATTATCGGTATTAATTTTAAAGGTGCTTACTTTACCCTGAGCAAGTTTATCCCTTTGTTAAATGATGGCGGCTCTGTTGTATTCCTATCATCAAATACAGCAAGTATGGATTTCCCAAGCAGTTCAATCTATTCTTCCGGTAAAGCTGCATTGAATTCGGTTATGCGTATTGCTGCACTAGAATTGGCACCACGTAAAATAAGGGTAAATAGTGTGAGTCCGGGGCCTACGGCGACAGAGATTATGAATAAAAAAGGCCTTAACGAAGAACAGTTAGCCGGACTTAATGAGTGGATGATTGACCGTATTCCGCTTAAAAAGATTGGAAAATCGGAAGATGTGGCAAAAATGGTTGCTTTCTTCTGTGGAGATGCAGCTACTTTTATAACAGGTGCAGAAATTTTGATGGATGGCGGGATGAGTCTTAAGGGTTAGTTTTTAGTCCAAAGTCCTTAGTCTAAAGTCTTTAGTTAGGTTTACCATTAAGAATAAACTTGTTTTGAATTTGTTGTCAATTAACCGATTAACCAGTTTAAACAGTTAACCATTTCACTATTAAGAAATTAAGGGCATTAAGAACTAGAATCATATAATATTGCTTCGTTGACGCGGTATCGGCGAAGCAATATTTAGTTTGGGTTGGGAGTCAGTTATTCAATTGCCAATGATCAAATCACAATGTTCCAAATCTAGCGATCGATGTAACCATCCAACAGTTTAACAATGTTACCATTTACACAGTTAACCAATTTCAACGATTAACCGATTAACCAATAAGTTATTCTCCGTTTGCATCACTACTCAACACACTGCTCATATAGTCGAAAAAAGGTCTCATGTTCCTGAAAGCCTTCCCCATTTGCTGCACGAAATTATCGCTTAACAGCGCTTCATCATCAAATTTTTTGACTAACAAAAACTGTTTAAAACGCAAAAGATCAATATCGGGATGTTCGGCTTCGAAACCTTTTGGCGTAGTTTTAAGTTGTTCGCCTTTTAATTGCCCAAAAGAGGAAATAAAATCTTGGCTTTTTAAAATATCACGCAGCGGTTGCGCATCGAGGGCTATATCATCCCTGATCAGTTTAAGATCGGCGGGAGAAGGCCCCCAAAAGCCGCCACCAACAAAAGTATTTCCTTTTTCGATATGGAAATAATAACCTCCGCGCCTACTTTTACCAGCACGTTTAAAACTTCCGCTCCAATGCGTTTTATAAGGTGTTTTATCATTCGAGAAACGGGTATCACGATAAATACGGTACAGGCTTTTTTTACCGGATGGCGTTTCGATTACATCATGGAGGTTTAATTCTGTTAGCAATGTCGAGGCGAAGTTTTCTATATTGGCCTGCTCCGCGAGAAATTCTGTTTTGCGTTCGTTAAACCATTCGCGGTTATTGTTCTTTTTTAATTTTTCTAAAAAATCGATGTTGGAACGCTGTATTTTTATAGTAGATGCTGGCATTTAATTGTCGGTATTTGTTTTCAAATATAATGGTAGAAGAAAAGATATTTTCCATTGGAGCGTAATAATTCTTGTTTTCAATCATCCATCGTAACTCATCCATTTTACATCTTTTTCACCATTAAGGAATTAAGGACATTAAGATTTTAATAAAGTTCATAAAACGGTCGATATTGATCATTGAAAATTGGGTATTCTTTTCCATCATCCATTTTACCTCTTCCATTTTACACCTTTTTCACCATTAAGGAATTAAGGAGATTAAGATTTTAGCAAGGTTCTTAAAACGGTCGATATTGATCATTGAAAATTGGGTATTCTTTTCCATCATCCATCTTATCTCATCCATTTTCCATCTTTTTCACCATTAAGGAATTAAGGATATTAAGATTTTAATAAGGTCCATAAAACGGTCGATATTGATCATTGAAAATTGGGTATTCTTTTCCATCATCCATCTTACCTCTTCCATTTTACACCTTTTTCACCATTAAGGAATTAAGGACATTAAGATTTTAATAAAGTTCATAAAACGGTCGATATTGATCATTGAAAATTGCAAATTGGTTGTGGTTTTCCATCATCCATCTTACCTCATCCATCTTCAAAGATCCTTCTACTACGCTCAGGATGACATAATGGAGTGGAGGACTCGAGACTTTGTTTAACATTCCAACTTTCAAACATTTAACCTTCCAACTTTTAGCATCTACTTCACCGCTACAATAAACAACCTCGGAAATGGCAGTAGAACGGTTCCATCATCGAATATGTGGTATGCTTTTGAAAGTTCTTCTTCGTATTTATCTAAAAACGAGAGTTGTTTATTTTCATTTAAGGCATTGAGGTATGGCCTCAAACCCGTTCCCTTAAGCCATTCTATAATAGCCTTGGCACCTCCCTGCAGGGGATGAAAATAAGTTGTACGCCAAATATCGATTGTGGTAACTTTATCGCGTAAATTCGCATAATACCAATCGGCACCTTCACGGGCTACCCGTTTAGTGGCATTAAGTAACTTATCTTTCCATTGATCTTCGCAGGCAACTGTCCGCATTAAACGGTGTGTGGGTTCTTCAAAATTATCAGGCATCTGTACGGCTAGAACCCCACCTTTGTTCAATTTTTGGATCAGTTTCGGGAACAGATCAACATGATCAGGCACCCATTGAAGCGCAGCATTGGCAAATATTAAATCATAGGTTTCAGTATCCTGCCATTGGGTGATATCTACTACATCAAATTGAATATTAGGCAATCGTTTTTTTGCTGCCTGTATCATATCTGCAGAGCTATCTATGCCAGAAACATGGGCATTTGGGAACCTGGCTTTTAATAACTCAGTAGAGTTACCCGGTCCACAGCCGATATCTATTGCTTTGCTTATGGTATTAGCAGGTATATGGTTAAGGAGATCGGTTACAGGACGGTTTCGTTCGTTTTCGAATTTGGTGTATTGGCCGGCCGACCAGGTATCGGTTTTATTGGTATCCATGTTTTTCTTATTAAGGTTATCTGTAAAGTACAAAAGATGTTCCATATTAGGGTTAACTGGTTAATTGTTTAAATCGGTTAACTGTAATCGCAACATTACAACCTTTCAACATTAAACACGACGAAGAAATTTTCTTAAATTTGCAGCAATGATTTTATACAAAACTAACGAAGAAGTAGAACTGATGCAGATCAGTGCGCTACTGGTAAGTGATACACTGGCAGAGGTGGCCAAAATGATTAAACCCGGTATTACCACATTACAGATTGATAAACTGGCAAATGAGTATATCCTTGATCATGGTGCGGTACCCTCTTTTTACAACTATAATGATTTCCCTTTCCATATTATTACCTCGGTAAACGATGTGGTGGTACATGGTTTTCCCAGCGACTACGAACTGGTTGATGGCGATATCATATCTGTTGATGTAGGTACCATTAAAAATGGTTTCCATGGCGACCACGCCTATACTTTTATCATTGGTGAAGTATCACCTGAAATATTAAAACTCGTTAAAACCACTAAAGATTCACTTTTTGTTGGAATTAAAGAAGCAGTTGTAGGCAAACGTCTGGGCGATATTGGCTATGCCATCCAAAACTATAACGAAAAAGAAGGCTATGGTGTGGTGAGGGATCTGGTAGGTCATGGTTTGGGCCGCGATATGCACGAAGATCCGCAGGTACCTAATTACGGTAGAAAAGGTACGGGCATGTTGCTAAAAGAAAACCTGGTAATGGCTATTGAACCGATGATCAATATGGGTAAAAAAGAAGTGTTTTTAGATGACGATGGCTGGACGATCAGAACTGTAGATGGAAGTCCGTCGGTACATTTTGAGCATGATGTATGCGTTAAAAAAGGCGAAGCATTAATTCTCTCCAACTACGCACCGATTGAGGCTGCAGAGAAAAAGAATATCAATCTTAATACTTCCTATTACTAAAGATAAAGGAGCCGTGATGAAAGTTGCGGCTTTTTTGTTTTTTACCACGGAGAACAACAAAGATTACAAATACGCTCAGGATGACAACTTTATAAACGGCTATTAAATAAGACCCTGAAATAAATTCAGGGTGACGTATAGAAGAACATTAAGGTTTTATCCGTGGTTCTTAAAGTTATTGAAAATTGATCATTGGTTATTTCCTTCCCTCATCCGTTTTCCATCTTACATTTTTCCATCATCCATTCCCATACTACATTACCTCTACTCTATCCTCCTCATCCGTAACATGTTGATTACGCTCCACGTGATTAGCCTGGCGCTCCGTATTTTTACGGCACACACAAATAATTCATGAGGATTCTAACTAAATTAATCTCAGCATTACTGCTTTTTGCAGCTTTTTCGACAAGTAGTTACGCGCAAAATTACACCGTAAAAGGTATTGTTCTGGATACCGCGGGGCTTCCGTTGCCTGGCGCCGTAGTACGTATTAAATCGGGCACCGACAGCGTTGGTACTTCGGCCAATCCCGATGGAACATTTATTCTGAGCAAAATAAAATATAAACAATTCACCTTATCGGCTGGTTTTATCGGTTACGATACTTTTAGCAAACAATACCTTATTGATAAGGGCGCTATGCTCAACATTACCGATATTAAGCTTAAACCTTCTTCAAATACACTGGAGGGTGTGGTTATTTCGGGTGTTCCGCCAGTAAAAGTAACGGAGGATACCGTAAGTTTTAATGCCAAGGCTTTCCCCGTTAGAGATGGAGATGCTGTGGATGAAGTGCTTAAAAGGTTACCCGGTATTAAGGTAGATAAGGATGGTAATGTAACCAGTCAGGGGGCGCCGGTAACCAAAATCCGTGTTAACGGAAAAGATTTTTTTGGTACCGACGTAGCCACAGCTATTAAAAACCTGCCTGCCGATATTATTAAGAATCTTCAATTTATTGATGATTATGGTGATCAGGCTAAATTAACAGGCATTAAAACGGGTGAGCCCGAAAAGGTATTGAACCTTACCATCGAAGAAGACAAGAAAAAAGGATATTTCGCACGTGCATCTGCAGGCGTAGGTAATTCAGACCGTTACAACACCAGTATCAGGGGAAATAGCATGAAGGGCGAACAGCAGATTTCTTTTGACGGAACATCGGCAAATGCCAACATGCGCGGTGGTGGTGGCGACGGCATCAATACCAGAAATGGCTTAGGGCTGAATTACAAAAACGAGTTCAGCACCAAACTTTCGGCTGACGCTGCTTATAATTTCAATAATAATAAGAACAATACCATCAGCTCAACCTATACCCAGAGTGTTTTACAGGATGCAAGCCAGAACCCGATAAACCGGCTTGAAAATGCAGGTAACAATAGCAAAAGCAACAACAACAGCCATTGGTTTGGCGGTAACCTGGAGTATAAAATCGATACGATGAATTACCTGAAGATTTCGCCAAATTTCTCTTACAGTAACAATAGCGGAAACAGTGCCGGTGCTTCGGATATCACCCAGGATACGCTTTCTACACATAGGGAAAGTACCAATTTTAACACTTCAAATAACATTAACGCACGTACCAATTTCTTTTTTAACCACAAATTTGAGAAGAAAGGACGTAATATTACTTCATGGGGAAGCATTAGTTATACCAGTGGCGAAAATTACAGGGATGTGAACAACGAATATATCAATACGCACAGTAATAAGGTCGATTCGGTTTTACAGAATCAGCTAAACAACCAGAATAACCGTAATTTTGGGCTCAATGCAGGCGTTTCGTACATGGAACCGATCTGGAAAAAGACTTTTCTGGAAGTAAATTATAACTGGAACCGATCGGCCACCAACAATTCGCGTGATGTTTATGATGTGGTGGGTGGAAATGAGGCGTTTAACCCTAACCTCAGCAACATTTACGATTACCAGTTTATTACCAATAAAGTAGGCTTAAATTACCGTTATATTGGCGAAAAACTGAACTATACGCTTGGAATTAACGCACAACCGGCCATATTACGCGGCGAAAACCTGAGTAATAATATCCAAACAGTTAACCGCACGTTCAACCTCATTCCTTCGGGCCGTTTTTCTTATAAATTTTCGAATCAGGAATCTTTCGACATCAACTATTGGGGTAGGAACAATCAACCCAGCTTTTTGCAGTTGCAACCCATATTGGATAATTCGAACCTGCAGAACCAAATTATCGGAAACCCAGACTTAAAACCGGAATTTATCCAAAGTATTAATGCTCACTATAAACAGGCCGATTGGAGCGCCGGGAAAGTAATTCAGGCCAATTTTAAATACGAGCGCACAAACGATAAGATTGTAAGTACCAAACAGCCTATTGATAACTCGGTTAACCAGCGTACGAGTTACATTAATGCCGATGGTTATTATACCTTACAGGGTGACTATAATATCAGCAAACCTTTATCTTCTGAGCGTAAATTTACCATTGGTTATTCAGGATCCGGTCAGTTAAACAATAACATTACCTTCACCGATAACAGCCGGATCGAAGCAAAGAACATATCATGGCGCCAGGAACTTGAATTTAGGGTTGATTTAAAAGATATTGTAAACCTGCAACTGGAAACTTCCTATTCGCAAAACCTCACCAATTACTCGAGCGATAGCTTTGCCGACCGCCAGTCGAACCGTTTCGAATGTGGTATAGAGGGCCGTAATTACTTTTTTAAAGATTTAACTTTTGGTTACGACTTTACCAAACAGATCAATTCAGGATTTGATAATGGCGCGGTGCGTAATCCAACCCTCCTGCGTTTATCAATGGAATACAAATTTATGAAAAATGATATGGCTGCACTGCGTGTGGAGGGTTTCGACCTTTTCGACCAGAATTCGGGCATTTCGAGAGATGTATTCGACAACGTGATCGTAGATAGACAGGTAAACCGCTTGGGCAGGTATTTTATGTTATCGCTGATTTACAGGGTGCGTAAGTTCGGGGGGTAAAGCGGAGGGCGTTGAGCGGAGAGCAAAGGGCGGTAAGCGGAGAGCGTTGGGCGGAGAGCGTTGAGCGTTGAGCGGAGAGCATAGACAGAGTTAAAAAAGTAGCGTCATCTCGACCGGAACGCAGTGAAGCGGAGAGATCTATCTCGAGACAGATTTCTCGACTTCGTTGCACTCCGCTCGAAATGA
>NZ_DJDT01000069.1 GCF_002432345.1 Pedobacter sp. UBA5917 | reverse complement strand
CGCACCCGCCTGCACGCTCCGCCAAAGGCATCCTGACGCTGATATTGCAGGTATCCGTTTAGCTACGCTCACCGCGTATTTTGCAGCCATTATAGAGAAATTACCCGAAAAGCCTGTCCTTATAGGCCATTCAATGGGCGGGTTGATTACCCAGCTTCTTTTACAGAAAGGCTTGGGTGCAGCCGGAATAGCCATCCACTCGTTACAGCCACAGGGCGTGTTTACATTTAAATTTTCGTTTTATAAAGCGGGATGGCCTGCATTGGGCTTTTTCACCAATGCTGCTAAAACCTACCTGATGTCGTTTAAAGAATGGCAGTATGCATTTACCAATGGCATGCCCTACGACGAGCAGAAAGAAGCCTATTATAATTTATTGTTGCCCGAATCGAAACTGGTTGTACGCGATGCCACAACAAGTGCAGCAAAAATAGATTTTAAACAGCCGCATGAGCCATTGCTTTTCCTTGCGGGAAGTACCGACCGTTTTATACCTGCTTCGCTTAATTATTCGAATTACAAAAAGTACCGTCATAACGGATCGGTTACAGCATATAAGGAATTTACAGGCCGCAATCATTTTGTACTGGGGCAACCCGGCTGGCAGGAACTTGCCGCTTACATATTAAACTGGCTTACAGAAATTCAATCCTTAAAAAAATAATCCATGAAAAATGTATATCAAATAGGCTGTTTTTCGCTGTTACTAACCTTGCTTTGCCCAAAAGCATTGCTGGCCCAGGAAAAAGCAGATCTGATTATTTATAACGCCAAAATTGCCACCATGGCCAAAGCCGGCGAATTTGTGCAGGCTATAGCCATGCGTAAAGGTATAATACAACAAACCGGTAGCACGCAGGCCATATTTAAAATATTTAAGGGCAAAACCACGCGCCTCATCAATGCCGGAGGTAAAACCGTAGTACCAGGCTTGAACGACAGCCACATGCATGCCATCCGCGAAGGACTTAATTACAACATGGAACTGCGCTGGGATGGTGTTAAAACACTTAAACGTGCGATGGAAATGTTAAAAGAACAAGCACAGCGCACTCCGCCCGGCGCATGGGTAAAAGTGGTTGGCGGCTGGAACGAATTTCAGTTTGCGGAAAAAAGACAGCCTACCATCGACGAAATTAATGCCGCCGTACCCGATAAACCTGTTTTTATCACCTATTTATATGGAAAGGCTTTTTTAAACAAAAAGGGCATCGAAACATTGGGTTATGATAAAAACACCAGCTATCCGGGTAGTTTAATCGAGCTTGACAAGGCCGGAAACCCGACAGGTTTACTCTACGCAAAAGAAACCCCAATGGCCATTTACCGCACACTGGCACTTACCGGCAAACTGACGCCAGCGGAAAGGGTAAACAGTTCGCAACATTTCTACCGCGAAATCAACAGCTTTGGGATTACCAGTGTGATAGATGCTGCCGGTGGTTCGCAGAACTATGATGCCGATTACCAGGCTTCGCTCGAACTGGCCAAACAGGGGAAACTGACCGTACGCACGGCCTATTACCTTTTTGCACAACAAAAGGGAAAGGAATTTGAGGATTACGAAAAATGGATCGGCCAAACACATCCCAACAAAAACGATCATATCCTGATGGCAAACGGTTACGCCATGGAAGGCGCAGGAGAAAACCTGATTGCCTCTGGTGCCGATTTTGAAAATTTCCTGGAGCCGCGCATTGAGCTTGGTCCCGAAATGGAAAGCGACCTCGAACCCATTATCCGTTTATTGGTTCGCAACCGCTGGCCTTTCCGCCTGCATGCTACCTATGGCGAATCGATAGACCGGATGTTAAATGTATTTGAAAAGGTTAACCGCGATACCCCCTTTAATGGTTTACGCTGGTTTTTCGATCATGCAGAGACGATAACAGATGATGAGCTGGCCAGGGTTAAAGCACTTGGCGGCGGTATCGCCGTACAGTTCAGAATGTATTACCAGGGCGAACTTTATAAAAAAATGTACGGATTGCCCAAAACGCAGTTACCCCCTATTAAGAAAATGTTATCAATGGGTATCCCTGTAGGTATGGGTACCGATGCCCCAAGGATTTCGACCTATAACCCATGGATGGCCCTGCATTGGCTGCTTACCGGAGAAACCATTGGCGGAATGCAATTCTGGCCAAAAAACCAGGTATTGGATCGGTTTACAGCATTAAAACTTTACACCTCGGGCAGTGCCTGGTTTTCGGGCGAACAACATGTAAAGGGTAAACTGGTTAAGGGGATGTACGCAGATATGGCCATACTCACCGACGATTATTTTACCGCAAGTACAACAAAAGTTAAAGAAATAACCGCATTAATGACCATTGTTAACGGCAAAATTGTTTATGCAGCAGGTAGTTATGCCAAGGATTGTCCGGCAATTGCGGTACCTATCCCATCCTGGTCGCCGGTGGCTTATTTTGGCGGTTATCAAAAGTAAACCCTCCAGATAAATATTTCAGACAACGTTATGAAAACACTAAAATTAATGGCAATTGCCATATGGGCAATCTGCTGTTCAGTAACAGCATTTGCCCAACAACCACCACATATTCCAATATGGGATGGCAACAAGGTTACCCTGGGCCTAAAAAAAATAGCCACCGATATTTATGCCATTGTACCTTCAACAGTTGATACAGAAACAGCACGCGGAATCCCCCAGGCTACCACGGGCGGTTTTATAGTTGGTGATAAAGGCGTACTGCTGATTGAGGTGATGCTAAATAAACGGTTATATGATCAGCAGTTGAAACTGGTGCGTTCGGTTACCGATAAACCGATTATTTATGCCGTAAACACTAGCGACCATGGCGACCATTGCTTTAGCAATTACCTTTTACCATCCACAACCACCATTATCCAGAATGAATTTGCAAGGGATAACCTTGCCGCGAATTACGAAGGCATCAAAACTTTTATGGTAAATCTTTTCGGCAGGGGCAGGGGGATCGAAAAATCGGTGTACCGGGCAGCAGATATTGTGATACCGAAAAACAGTAACCTAAAAATCGATATGGGTGGAGGAAAAACAGTCGAACTCCTCAATGTTGGTACAGCACAATCGCCGGCAGATTTATTTGTGTGGATGCCCACTCAGAAAGTATTCTGGGCAGGAAATCCGTTTATTGCCGAAAGTCCGGCCATACCCTGGCTTTTTGATGGTTTTTTCCTCGAACCGGCAGCAAATCTGAAAAAAGTATATGATTTTCTGCCCGATGATGCCATTATTATCCCGGGCCATGGGCGCATCACCAATAAAGCCGGCATTAAATACACGATTGATTATGTTACGGAATTAAAAAAAGAAGTAGAAGCAGCAGTAGATAAAGGACTCAGCCTGGAAGAAACCAAAGCCCTTGTAAAAATGAAGGACTTTGATAAAGGCTACGAACTTTTTAACTGGCTGCATTACGGTTTTAACCTGCCCAATGCTTACAAAGACATTAGTAACAATAAGAAAACAAACTAAAATCCCCAAATTATGAAAACAAAAATTAAATACCTGGCAGCAACACTGTTGTTTGCAATGTGGTTTGTACATGTATCGGCAGCAGTTGCGCCGGCAAACCCGC
>NZ_DJDT01000368.1 GCF_002432345.1 Pedobacter sp. UBA5917 | reverse complement strand
GACAAAAAGTAAAATTTTTGAACATAAGGTTGAAATTAAGGATGATTGGTTATCATTTACAGCCTAAATAGATTGTGCCGTAAACGGTTTGGTTATTGTTTGTTTTTTGGCATATATATACCTAGCGACAAAAAGTAAAATTTTTGAACATACAGTTGAGATTTGGATGATTAATTTTTATTCATAGCCCAGGTAGACTGCACCATGAACGGTTTAGTTATTGTTTGTTTATTATACCTTGGTTAGAGGTTTTATTTTATTTATTATTTATAGTTCTCTTGCCGGTTAAACAAGATTTTTGCTCGTAATACTAAAATAAAAATATCGGCTCGTTATGATTTGTTAATGCAAGATATAGATTAAGGAAGCCCGATTTTTATTTTTTTCAACGCAAACGTTTGCTTAAAAAAATGCGTAAAAAGCAAAACCACATGTGCATTAATAACTTAAGCATCAGCAGCAATTAGATAATTTCTGATTTTTCGAGGCGAAAATTATTTCCTTTGATAAGAGTATACAGGAAACATTAAAATGACAATTAAACTTTATACAAAAATTAACCCCGTGTAATTACATTCTGCCTTGATATAGATTTTTAAATACAATTAACCTCACCTTAAAACGACATTAAAAATGATGCTGAACAAATTAAGCGCAAACGTTTGTTTTTTTTAAAACAGAAATTCAAAAAACAAACACAAAACACTAATAATCAGTTAATTAATAAATAAAATACGCTTAAAAATTTGTTTTATATGATCTAAATAGGTTTAAATTATTGTGCTAAATTTGATTAATTATCGCTTCTGATGCGGCCTCACAAAAGTCGATTCCCGAATAGTCGGGGTTATAACCGCCAATATAGGGAACCGCCATAATGTAAATTCTTTTATTGGTTTCGCCATTTTTATCCACCACCTGAAAATGATCGTTAATGGTAATTCCGGGTACAGTTAAAAAATAGGTATCCCCCTCTTCTTTTATTACAAGATCGTTATGTTTCATTTCGGCCTTTCCCTTGGCAGCAGATTTAAACTGTAACCTTGCTGCACTTACTGTGCCGTTATTGATTAAACTTTTAAAAGGAAAATCGCTAAAAGAAAGGTGTGGCTGACCGATACAATCGATAAAGGTATCGAAATGCACGGTTACTTTTTTGCCGTCAACTTTATAATGATAATCTGCACCACCTGTTTTCAAGGCTTCTACTTCGGCATCATCCCCAACAGCAACAATACTCAATACACCGGCCTCATGGAGGGCCAATAATTCCCTGCACGAGCTTTGGGGCACAAAAGCAATTACGATTGAAATTAATGGCATTAACACTTTTTGCAAACGTTCCATATCTTCTGCCGATAGGTATTTTGCGGGATAGTTCATCGCGAAACTTAGAATGGCAAGTGCTTCTTTCCAATAAATAGATTTTCTTTTCTCAATCGATTTTTCTGCTTCTTCGTATTCCTTTTTAAAAAGATCGAATGGTTCCATTTTTTCACGGTACCCCATCATGGCTTCTACAAAACTTTCGAGGTCCATATTCTTGATCTTTTTGTAAAAAGCCAGATCCTTTTTGATGAACATTTCTTTAAAGTTCTTCTCAAACACAAAATCCAGTGGCAAAAAGCCTCCGTGTGCTGCAATACTTTTATGGATTTCGGCTTTAGTTAAAGTTCCATCTTTACCAAGGTGCGAATCTTCCAGATGGAACCTGATGGCTGGTAAAAGTCCACTCCGAGAATGCATTACGATTTTAAAGCCTTTACTTTCCAAATGATAAGAATAAGTGCCATCTTCATTATCTGTAAACTTTCCGTTTTTGCGGGCCAGGGTTCTTAACGCATCAATCGCTGTTAATGATGAGCCCATAATGCAAACGGTATGATCTAATTTTAAAGCTATCTTTTTAGGTGGATAGGGCGAATCAAAATAATTAGGAATTTTACCTTCGTATTTTTTTGGCCAGTTATGGCCGATGCAGATAATTACCTGATCAAAATAGACCTTATTTTTGTTTTTAACACAAACGGCTACTTTATTCTCGGTTGGAAAATCAATAACATCTTCTACTACACAGTTTAAATACACCCTGGTTTTAATCCCTCTTTTAACAGCAGCCTTTTTTAATAAATTGAACTGCGCAGATAAATATTCGCCAAAAAATAGCCGGGGCAGTACTTTATATTCGTTAAATTTCGCTTCGTTAATGTCGAACTTTTTTAAGATTGCTTTAGGGGCAATTTTTACCCAATCTTCGATAGAATTATAAATAACAGGAATTTCGTTGTCTGATACATTGGTGATATGCTCAACATTGGCGCCTTCGCCACTATATGGCATACCCGCGCCCAGGTAATCTTTCCGCTCAAATATGGTAATTTCATAATCAACCTTATCCGCTTCGGTTAATCTTTTGTACATGAAAAGACCACTTGGTCCGCCGCCAATGATCGCGATTTTCTTTTTTGCTGTTTTCCTATCCATTTATAGATGATACAATCTTAAAAAGAACAAATTGTTTTGTTTTTTTGCCTCAGAGGATAATTGTTTGCCTCGGAGACTCGGAATACACAGAAAATCTTTCTTCAATCCGTCATCCTGAATTTATTTCA
>NZ_DJDT01000119.1 GCF_002432345.1 Pedobacter sp. UBA5917 | reverse complement strand
TGTATAAACTGGTTAATCGGTTAATTGTATGGAGCGTATTTCAGCAGTTAACCAATTTAAACGCTTAACCAGTTAACCTAACTGCAAAACAATTTAAACAATTAGCCCTTTAATAAACAAAAATTGATTTATTTTGCGTAAAATTTAAAAACATCATGTATTCAGATTTAAAGAAATTAATTGAAGCCGCTTGGGAAGATAGAACCCTTTTACAATATAGCAACTATTGCGAAGCCATCGAAACCGTAATCCAGGGTTTGGATAAAGGCGAAATCCGCGTTGCCGAACCGGTTTTAAACTCTTGGGGCATTAATGAATGGGTAAAGAAAGCTGTAATTTTATATTTCCCGATCCGTGAGATGAAAGAGATTAAAAGCGGTCCTTTTGTATACCATGATAAAATGGAATTAAAAACCGATTACAAAGCAACTGGTGTTCGTGTTGTGCCTATGGCAAGTGCACGTTACGGTGCGTTTTTGGCAAAAGGTGTAATCATGATGCCATCGTACGTAAACATCGGCGCTTATGTTGATGAAGGTACAATGGTTGATACCTGGGCTACCGTTGGTTCTTGCGCGCAGATCGGTAAACGCGTTCACTTAAGTGGTGGTGTGGGTATTGGTGGCGTTTTAGAACCTGTACAGGCTGCTCCGGTAATTATCGAAGATGATGCTTTTTTGGGTTCGAGAGCCATTGTTGTAGAAGGTGTTAAAGTAGAAAGAGAAGCAGTGCTTGGAGCCAATGTGGTATTAACCGCATCGACCAAAATTATTGATGTTACCGGTCCAACCCCTGTTGAATACAAAGGTATTGTTCCTGCACGTTCGGTAGTAATTCCTGGTAGTTATACCAAAAAATTCCCTGCCGGCGAATTTCAGGTGCCATGTGCTTTAATTATCGGAAAACGTAAAGAAAGTACTGATAAGAAAACTTCGCTTAACGATGCGTTAAGGGAAAATAATGTAGCGGTTTAAGCTGAAAGCAAAAAGGTGAAAGCTGAAAGCGAAACTAAAACTCAAAAAGCCGAAAGTACTGAACTTGAGCAATCAAGCTTTGGTCTTTCGGCTTTAAGCTTTAGGCTTAAAATAGGATACGATGGCAAACGTGCCGCCAATAACTTAACCGGACTGGGCAATTATAGCCGGTCGTTAATTGAGCATTTGGCAGATCAGTTTCCGCAAAATAGGTATCTGGTTTATTCTCCAAAGGTAAAACCGGCCAAACAGATCGATGCTTTTTTTGAAAAAGAGAATATCGAACTCAAGTTACCGCAAAGCGGAAGTTTTCTCTGGCGGAGCCTAAATATCCTTAAAGACCTTATCCGTGATGACGTTAAGATTTATCATGGCCTTAGTCACGAAATACCCTATGCCATTGAGCATACCCCCATTAAATCAATCGTTACCATTCACGATCTGATTTTTCTACGTTTCCCCCAGTATTACAAATTTATCGATAGGAAACTATACGAATGGAAAAGTAGATCGGCCTGTAAACGGGCAAACAAAATCATCGCCATCAGCGAAAAAACAAAAGAAGATATTATTGATTTATACGGCATTAGTGCCGAAAAAATCGAGGTGATCTACCAAAGTTGCGACGATAGCTTTAAAAGCCCTTTCGCTACAGAAATATTAAGCCGCATTAGGGCTACCTACAAACTGCCCGAAAAATACATCCTTAATGTTGGTACCATCGAAGAACGTAAGAACTTAAAGTTGGCCGTTCAGGCTTTAAAAGAGGTAAACGAAGCGTACAAATTAGTGGTAATAGGCAAACAAACAGCCTATTTTAAAACAGTAGAAACCGAAATTGAAAAGCTTGGCCTTAAAAACAGGATCATATTTCTAAAAAATATTCCTTTTGCCGATCTGCCGGGTATTTACCAAATGGCAGATGTTTTCGTTTATCCTTCATTTTACGAAGGTTTTGGTATTCCCATTATAGAAGCATTGTATTCGGGCATTCCGGTGGTTGCTGCTACAGGTTCGTGCCTGGAAGAAGCCGGCGGACCAAACAGCTTATACATTTCGCCAAATGATGCCAATGGACTGGCAAAAGCCATAAATAAGATTTTGAAAAATCCACAACTGCAAAAAGAGATGAAGGAAAAGGGGCTGGAGTTTGTCCAAAAATTTAACAGCTCTCTCGTTACGCAGCAATTAATGGATTGTTATCAAAGCCTTTAACATATTATCCTTCAGTTAAGTCGGCGAAGACTTTAATTACGCTTAATTCCGTTGTTTGCATATCTTTTTATTCCTTGCAGATATTTTCAACTCGTGTCGTCACTCTGAATTTATTTCAGGGTCTTTCATGCTAAAAAGATGCTGACCACAAAGTAGCTATTAGACCATTGAATAACAATAGAAATGGCTAATAAAATAAATTCAGCATGACGAATCGATCTAGGAAAAGCATTTACAAAACAGTATTTTCATTAATAATTATCAAACTAAGCGTATTAGCGCCTTATTCAAAAAAGAAAAAGGGCTGGAATTTATTTAAAAATTCAACAGCCCTTCTGTTATCTTAAATTACAACTTATTTAGCAGCTGTAACCGTTGGTGGATATTGCGCCAATATTTCTTTTACACCTGTATATAAACGTTGTTCTCTTTTGTTAAAATTATCGAGGTTAAAACCTGATCCCTGTCCGTGCCAGAATAAAATCTTTTTAGCAGGATCTAAGAAATCGATGATAATAGTACCATCTATGTACTGGTTTACGTAAGTTCCGCCGCCACCCCAGAAAGGAGATCCCCAACCGCCGCGCCAGCCCCAACCCCAGCCACCGTAGTAACCAGGACCGTAAACATCAGTTTTTTCTCTGGCTACAACAACCAGATTCACCAATAAATCAGGTTTTTCTGATTTGGTAAATCCTTTGGCATTCATTTCTGCTTCAACGGCAGCCAATAACCTGCGCTTATCAAGGTTGTTCAGCTTAACCCTGGCAATACCTTTATCGTAAAAATTGTAAGTTTTGTAACCGCTTAAATCAACATTTTTATCATAATCTGATGCGGTGCGGAGTGTTGTACATCCTGCTAATGCCAATACCACTGTAAAAAGCATTAATAATTTTTGTGCTGTTCTCATTTTGTGCGCTGTTGTATAAATAACCTGACATAAATATAACGATTTAGGTAACCAACCACCAAATCATTTAACATATTTTACAATCAGATTGTTATCTGTACAACGATTTCCAATTGATAATGTTTCAACCGTATATCGTTCAGGGTAAATATTTTACATTTGGATTAAATCTCTTTTTCAATAAACGGGCGGATATTCCAGCAAAATCTGTTTAACAGCCAAATTTATCCTTTCTTCCCTGTTTTCATAATCATCAAAATTAAAACCCGAACCAACTCCATGCCACATAATTGCCTTGGTTTCAGGATTTAAAAAATCGATGATAATGGTGCCGTTCTGGTATTCTTTATTGGTACCCAACGCACCAAATTGTGATTCTTTCCATTGATAGGCCGAAGCTGTTGCATCCCATTGGTATCCGCCACCGCTATAACCCCAATCGGCCCTTGTTTTAATGTTGACCAATACTGCCACATTGATTAAAAAATCAGGCCGATCCGATTTCGTAAAACCTTTTTTTAGTACTGCATTTTCAACTGCATTAAGCATCCTTGGTTTATCGAGGTTGTTTAACTGGAGCGCTTCAATCCCCTTTTCAAAATAAGCAAAGGATTTTAACTTGGAAAAGTTGACATTTTTGTCGTAATCTGAAGCTGTAAGCACAGTGATACAGCTGGTAAATGCCATTACGATTGTAAATAGCATACACCATTTTAGTGTGTGTTTCATTTTGCGTTTTATTTAATAACCTATTACTAAAATACCAGTTTATTTCAGCAAAACATATTAGCTGCAATAAATAAATGATAAAGAATATGTTACGTTAACAAGAAGTTATTTACATAACTTAAGCTTTGCAAGATTGCTGAAGCTTTACCGCCGCACGCTCCAAAAGGCTTTGGCTAGATTTACGAAGTTTTTCCTTCGCACAGCCTAATGAAACTTCGTAAATAATATCGCGCATTAAGATTATTAACCTTCGGCCGAATAAATTAACTTTGCAGGATGCTAAGAGATGAGATCAACAAAGCTTTTGAAGTATTAAAATCGGGTGGTGTTATCCTCTACCCTACCGATACCATTTGGGGCCTTGGCTGCGATGCCACCAATCCTGAAGCAGTAGATAAAGTACTTAAAATTAAAAACCGGCCGGCCGAAAAGAGCCTAATCGTATTATTGGATGTAGATAGCAAACTGCAGGGTTATGTTACCGAAATACCAGATGTAGCTTACGACCTGATCGAGTATGCAGAAAATCCTTTAACAATCGTTTTTCCAGGGGCAAAAAACCTGGCACCAAACGTAATCAATGCAGATGGCAGTGTGGGCATCAGGATTGCCAAACACGATTTTTGCACCCCTTTGATCCAACGCTTTAGGAAACCGGTTGTTTCTACCTCTGCCAATTTAAGCGGACAACCATCTCCGAAATTCTTTGATGATATTGATCCGGCAATTATTGATGCTGTAGATTATGTGGTAGACTTTGAACAGGAAAACCGTACCAACAGAAAACCATCAACGATTATGAAACTTTCTCCGGGCGGACAGTTTGAATTTATCCGTAGATAATTTTATTACTTTTGTAATTATTATTGTCAACTGAACTACTTTACATCTTTTCAATTGGATAGATGGCCCAGATCAGTACGGCATAAATAACCAAGTTCATGCAACAACACCTACAACACCCCATATTTAAAACCTTATCCTCAATAGCAGATAAGAGCAATACCGAAGCGTATGTAATCGGTGGCTTTGTACGCGATTTATTTTTAAACCGCCCGTCAAAAGATATCGATGTGGTGGTAGTAGGCAGCGGAATCGGATATGCGGAGGCTGTAGCCCGTAAACTTAACACCAAAGTTGCTGTATTCAAGAATTTTGGTACTGCAAACATTAAACACCAGGATCTGGAAGTTGAATTTGTAGGTGCCAGAAAAGAATCTTACCGTTCTGATTCGCGCAAACCTATTGTAGAGGATGGCACTTTAGAAGACGACCAGCTCCGCAGGGATTTTACCATCAATGCACTTGCTATTAATTTAAATGCCGACCACTTTGGCGAGCTTTTAGACCCATTTGACGGGGTTAAAGATTTAGAGAATAAACTGATCCGTACGCCGCTCGATCCCGAAATTACTTTTTCCGACGATCCTCTGCGTATGATGCGGGCCATCCGTTTTGCATCACAGCTCAATTTTGATATCGATCCGGCAGCGCTTAATGCCATCAAAACCCAGAAACAGCGCATCAGCATTGTATCTAAAGAACGGATTACAGATGAGATGAATAAAATCATCCTTTCTAAAAAGCCCTCGATAGGTTTTAAACATCTTTTTGATACAGGATTGTTGCATCTTATTTTTCCCCAGATGGCACAGCTGTATGGCGTTGAAATTATAAAGGGTAAAGGCCATAAAGATAATTTTTACCATACTTTGGAGGTACTCGACAATATTTGCGCTGATACGGAAGATTTATGGTTGCGCTGGGCGGCTATTCTGCACGATATTGCCAAACCGGCTACCAAACGTTTTGAAGAAGGCCACGGCTGGACATTCCACGGGCACGAAGACCGCGGCGCACGGATGGTACCGAAAATTTTTGCACAGTTAAAACTTCCTTTAAATGAAAAAATGAAGTATGTGCAAAAACTGGTTCAGCTTCATTTACGTCCGATTGTTTTAGCACAGGAAACCGTTACCGATTCGGCCGTAAGGAGATTGCTTTTTGACGCCGGCGAAGAAATCGAAAGCCTGATGTTACTCTGCAATGCCGACGTTACCACTAAAAACGAGTACAAAAAAACAAAGTACAGGAACAACTTTGAGCTGGTAAAACAAAAGCTTAAAGATGTAGAAGAACGCGATAAAATCAGAAACTGGCAACCTCCTATTACCGGCAATGATATTATGGAAACTTTTGCACTCGAGGCAGGAAAAGAAGTAGGTATTATAAAAAACGCTATCCGCGAGGCCATATTAGAAGGTGAAATCAAAAACGATTATCAGGAGGCATTCGATTTTATGCTCAATCAGGCAAAACAAATGGGATTAAATCCTGTTAATAAATAATTTAATTGCCCCAACTACAAAATTAGGATGTCTTTTATGGCATTTGATGTTTGTGGTAATTATAAATTAACTTTATTTTTACGGTTCCAAAATACAATAATGGCTATTTATAAATTTAGAATTACTTTCGAAGATTTTGATGATGTTGTGAGAGAGATCGACATTAAATCAAACCAAACATTTGAAGACCTGCACAGGGCTATCCACAGATCTACAGGTTATAATGCCGAAAAGTCTTCGTCTTTTTATGTAAGCACCGACAATTGGTTAAAGGGCGATGAAATTGCCTATTTACCGAGCGAACGTAAAAAGGACCGTGTAGTTTTAATGGAAAACTCTAAATTGAGTGGTTTTATCGAAGATCCGCATCAAAAATTTTATTATACCTATAACTTCGACCGTCCTTACGATTTCCATGTAGAACTGGTAAAAATCGTTCTGGATGCCGATCCTAATATCGAATATCCATTTTTAGTCAAAAGCAGTGGCGAAGCACCAAAAATCATGGAGCAAAATAGTCCACAGGCAGTTGATCCGAGAGGTGCTGCAGCGGCGGCCAGCG